>CAZMQC010000193.1:0-1112 GCA_964568295.1 uncultured Spongiibacteraceae bacterium
CGTATCTCGCGCCCAGCACGCGCATCAATTTCAAGCTGATTGCGCTGCAAAATATTAAACGTACCGCTACCAACAGTACCTAATCCACAAATTCCGACATTAACGGGCTTCACACAATGTCCTCAATTTCTAAAATAAATCGGCGCGTACATTAAACAGCGCCAGAATGCTTGTCAAACTTATAAAACACCTAAATCATTAGCCAAATCTTTGGCGGGGCGATAGCCTGGAACCAAAGTGCCATCGGGGAAAATAATCGCTGGCGTGCCAGTGATACCCATGCGTTTGCCTAACTGATATTGTTTAGCTACTGGATTGTCACACACCTTATCTTCAATCGACTGACGATTTTTCAGACGTGTAATCGCCTCTTGCGGATTATCACTACACCATGCTGAAACCAACTTTCTTGCCGAGTCAGAATTAACGCCTGCGCGTGGGAATGCCACATAGCGCACTTCAATACCGCGCGCGTTTAGCTCAGGCACTTCTTTGTGTAATTTCTGACAATAAAAACAATCAACATCGGTATAAACGGTAATATAAGACTTAGTTTTAACCGGTAGCTTGGGGCTAAAAATTACCATTTCAGCAGGATTAAATTCCTTCAACAACTCGGTACGCGAACGGGAAGAATCTTGATCCGTTAGATTAACCATGCGATTACCTTGAAAGCTATACAACTCACCAGCAAAAAAGTAGCTGGCATCCTCACTCACGTACAGCAATGGGCCATTATCAATTTGCACGTTATAAAAACCGTTAATCTGCGACTTTTCAATGCTTTCAATTTTCAAAGCAGCATTGGAGCGACTAAATTTCTGCTGAATTAGCTGCTTGGCTTGCTCAGATGCCGCCTCAGCAAAACTAAAACTGGCGCTTACAAGTAACAAACAAGACAAGGCATATTGGCTAATTTTACGCATAAGGATTTACTCAAAAATAATCAGCGCCGATTATACTGTATTTAGCAAAAATTCTGTAGGCTACTAACCGCGTGGGTGATGCTGTTTATGCAAATCTTGCAAACGCTGGGTGGCAACATGGGTATAAATTTGCGTGGTGGATAAATCGCTATGTCCCAACAACATTTGTACCACGCGCAAATCCGC
>CAZMQC010000193.1:1212-2776 GCA_964568295.1 uncultured Spongiibacteraceae bacterium
CCTTGGCGTTAAACTAATAAAGGCAAACGCTAATAAGGCAAACATCAACAAGCCCCAATAAATCGCATGCGTCGCATCAAAAATGGCCGTTTGTAAATAAGCCAAAACCTCAACCGACACATCGGTCCGCGCAAGCAAACCCACCACCTGATTAATATCATCAGGCAACACAGTGACTAATGCTTCAGGCGCTTGTTGTAGTTGACGGCTTAACACGCCATTAAAAATAGCACCAAAAATCGCCGCGCCCAAGGTTTGCCCCAAATAACGCGAAAACATATTACCACCAGTTACCACGCCACGGCGTTCCCAGCCCACCACTGACTGACAACCAACTAATAACGGCGTAGAAATCAAACCAAAACCCGCCCCAATAAAAAACTGCACCAGCACCAAATAAAAAGCAGATGCACTTTGTGGCAAGCTTAAAAACAACAAAATCGCACTCACTAATAAAGCAATACCAATCCACGCAGTACTGCGAAACCCTACGCTTAAATACAAACGCCCAGAAAACGACGAAGCAATCGGCCAACCAATACTCATCACCGCCAATACAAAGCCTGCGGCAATCACGCCCAAGCCATAAACCGACTGCGCAAAAGTCGGCAAATAAGCAATCGGCCCCATCATCATAATGCCCATCATAATCATGGCGAGATTAGAGCCGACGAAAATTGGATTGCGCCACAACCACGCTGGCATAATCGGCTCAACTGCACGCTTTTCAACCATAATAGTCGCCGCGCTAAAAACCAAAAATGCCAAAAATAGCGCAATACTTTGCCAAGAAAGCCAAGCCCACGCTTGCCCGCCCTGCAACAAAGCAAACACAAAACTGATAATGCTTAAAGAAATAAAAAACGCGCCTAAATAATCAATAGTATGCCGCTGCTTTTCTACCTGCTCGTGTAAAAAACGGCTAATCATAAATAGCGACACCATACCCACTGGCACATTGACCAAAAATATCCAACGCCACGATAAATATTCAGCAAAAAAACCGCCCAAGCTCGGCCCAGCAATCGCCGACAAGCCCCAAACGCTGGATAACCAACCCTGAATTTTGGCGCGCTCCTTAACTTCAAATAAATCACCCGCCAAAGTATTAACAGTTGCCATCACTGCGCCTGCGCCAATGCCTTGCAAAACCCGAAAAGCAATTAAGGCGTGCATATTCCAAGCCGCTGCACAAGCCGCCGATCCCAGCAAAAAGATAATAGTGCCCGTAATTAAAATGGGTTTGCGCCCGTATTGATCTGCCAGCTTTCCATAAATCGGAATCATCACGGTCTGCGACAGCATGTAAATGGAAAACACCCAAGTGAATAATGAAAAGCCACCTAAGTCAGCGACAATTTGCGGGATAGCCGTAGAAACAATAGTTGCATCCATCGCTGCCAACATCATGGTGGTCATTAATGCGGCAAGTATCCAAGCGCGGGAAACAGTTTGATTGGGTGACAAGTGATTACTCGTGGGTTGGTAAATGAGGGGGATAAAATATTTTTTGACTAATACATAGCGTATAAATAGAACTGAACTCATAAACTTTCAGAACAAC
>CAZMQC010000194.1:0-2769 GCA_964568295.1 uncultured Spongiibacteraceae bacterium
TACAAAAGCTAAGTCATATTATTACGCTTTTTTGGGAAGCCGAACGCATTAATCAATAGTCTTATCAGCAAATTTTGTTTGATTTGCTGCTGTATAGCGAACAAAATCGCGAACAGCAACAACTGATCAATCAGCGTATTGAAGAAAGTCAGCAAAGCTCAGCGCAATCCGACATTGTACGTGAGCAAGTCAACGCCATTATTCAAGAAAAGTTTAGCAGCATCCGTATTCCTGCCGCCGTACAACAACTACTTGATGAAGGCTGGAAGCACGTCATGCTACTAGTTGGTTTGCGCTACGGTATGGAACGTGAATCATGGCATAAAACCATTGATGTATTGGACCAACTGGTTGCAGCCACACAACCCGTTAACCATTACGCTAGCCGCAATGATTTTCTGGTTTTACTGCCTAAACTGCTCAAGTCGCTGCGTGAAGGTTTAAGTTTTATCAAAATCGAACCTAGCATAATTAATACGCTATTTGACGATTTAGAGTCAGAACATAAACGTTTTGCCCTGCGTATCAGCGACAGCGAGCTGGACGACCAACGGCTACTACAAGCCCGTGAAAATGCCGCGCAATTTCACTTAGAACTTGGTTTAGAAGGTGTTTTATCGCTTCCTGCCGAACCCATAGCCACCGTTAACGAAGAACCTGCCGCAACAGAACCTGTGATTGAAATTGCACCAGAACTACAGGCGGCACAAAACACTTTGAACAATTTAGGCCCTGGTAGCAATTTAATTTGGCATAAAGACGGTACGCAACAACGTTGTCGTATAGCGGCTTACATTAAGCACACGCAAAAATACGTACTGATTCAACCAAACGGCAGCAAACTGGCTGAATTACACGCCGATGAATTTTTGCAGAAAATTCTACACAACGAAATCGAGAGCTTAGAGACTGGACAAATTTTTGAACGTGCACTAGAAACCTTGATTGATAAGTCGCGAGGCTTACACACGTGACACAGCGTTTAGTCAATGGTTGGTATCCACAAGCAACGATACTGAAATCGCCGTTTTATAATGAGCGCCCTACGCCAACCATTGATGTTTTGGTTATTCATAATATAAGCCTACCGCTTGGACAATTTGGTGCGCCTTATATTCAGCAGCTTTTCCTAGGCACACTTAATTGCAACGCCCACCCCAGCTTTACCGACTTAAATGGCTTAGAAGTTTCCAGCCATTTTTTGATTGATCGACAAGGTTCAATCACGCAATTTGTTTCAACCGAGCATCGTGCTTGGCATGCGGGCAAATCTAGCTTTCAAGGGCGCGATAACTGCAACGACTTTAGCATTGGCATTGAACTAGAAGGCACTGATTTTGAAGCGTTTGATGATGCGCAATATCAGGCATTAAGCCAATTAACTCGTGCTATTATGGCAACCTACCCTATTGCTCAAAATCACATCGTTGGGCATAGTGACATTGCGCCAGATAGAAAAACCGACCCTGGCCCCTACTTTGACTGGCAACGCTACAAAAACGCATTATAGGTAACTTATGTACTTTATTAGCATTCTTATTGTGGTTGCGATTTTGCGCTATCAGCGCCAATGGCTACAACGCATTCAAAATGATGCTTGGTTCTTTTATCTACAAACCAAAAGCCAAGCTCACCCTGTTGTCGAGTTGATTGTCAGCATCGCACTACCAACGTTTGTTGTTTACAGCTTATTTTCCTATTTTCATCAATCTTCACTGGGCATTTTTAGCTTGGTGGTGGCGGTCATTGTATTGATGTATTCATTGGGGCGTGGCGAATTTGTCTGCTTATTTGAAGACTATAAAACGATTTGGCAAGATCCTAGCCAAGAAAAATTGAGTCAGCTTTTACAAAAATTAGAGCCTGAGCTAACCATTAACGATAGTGATCGTCCTTGTGATCTGCATGTTAAAGCGCGTGAGCTGTTTATTTATCACGCTTTCACCCGCTTATTTGTCGTGCTTTTTTGGTTTTCCTTGCTTGGCCCTGCTGCTGCGGTTTGTTACCGATTAAGCAAATTGGCGTTATCACGCCACGAAAACAGTTATATTCGCCTATTGGAAAGCCTCTTCGAGTGGCCCGTTGCGCGTTTATTTGCGCTGTCTGTAGCACTTTTGGGTAACTTTAACGCCAGTATTAACTTTATCAAGAACACCCTAACCGACCGTTATATCGCAAGCAAAGCCTTAATTCATCAAGTTACGCTACTGAGTTTAAATTTAGACACACAATGGCAAACTAGCCGTTTTGTGGTTGAACATAACCAACAAGAAATTGCGCAAAAAGCCATCAGCGAAACACAAGCGATTCAAGAACTCTTACATCGCACTTTATTATTTACCGTGGTATTTATCGCCATCGTGCATGTAATTATTTAAGCGATTAACATGATTGAACTGATTCTTGGCGGTGCACGTTCTGGTAAAAGTAGCTATGCCGAAAAACAAGGCGCATTAAGCAATAAACAGCATTTTTATATTGCCACCGCACAAGCCCTAGATGACGAAATGGCAAAGCGCATCGCGCATCATCAACAACACCGCGATACGCATTGGCAAACCATTGAAACACCGATTACGCTAGCAGCTACGCTCAAAGAGTATGATCAAGCCGACCGAATTATTTTGATTGACTGCCTAACGCTATGGCTCACTAACTGTTTACTTGCTAACGATCCATCCTGTTGGCAAACTGAAAAACAAGCCTTACTCAACACCTTACCAACCCTGCAAGCGGATATTTTATTGGTCAGCAATGAAACCAGCCTTG
>CAZMQC010000195.1:0-2757 GCA_964568295.1 uncultured Spongiibacteraceae bacterium
AAGGATAAGGTGGGATGTTTTTCAAGCAGACGTTGAATAGCCTTGTTTAACTTTTCAAGTGATAAATCGCCTTCAATTAATAAGGCGGTTGGCAACCAATAGGCTTGCTGTGCTTGCTCAGAATACTGACAGGCTGACCATACCCGTAGCTGCTGCGAGCTTAATAGCTGCTTGTCTGTTAACGATAACGACTTAGGTACATCAGCGGGTAAACCTTTTAACCACGCAACTAAAGCTTCTTTATTCGCTTTTAATTCCGCCAACAAATCATCAGGAATATCGCCTTGACTACGCACCCGCAAACCGCCCAGTTCATCAAGCGCAAGGCGAATATTGGCTGCTTTTAATTGTTGCAACAGCACTTGAAAAGGCAAGCGAGTAAATGACATGTTTAAATGATTAATCTATGTTTGGTTAGCTGTTTGTATCATAACGCACATCAACATAAAACCACACTTAGTTATAGTCAGTACTGAAGACAGCTAGAACATTTCCTCAGGGTCGTTTCTTGAAAAAATCTGGAGCTTAGTTTAGAATTTAAATTCTAGTCTTTGCTCTAGATTTTTCCAATGAAATCAATTTTACGCCATTCTTTGCCGATAATTATCGGTGTCGGGATTTATTCGCCAGTGCTATTGGCACAGTCCGTTGCAACCGCTCAGAACATTGAAGAGGTCGAGGTATTGGGCGATGCTGCCAGTGTACAACGTAGTCGGTTGCAAGCATTGCAGATGAATAGCGCTGGCGGTTTTAGCATTGTTGATGCACAGCAATTTACTACGCAAAGCGTTAGCAATTTATCCGATGCTGCGCGTGATTTACCCGGCTTATGGGTGGGCAGTGGTAGCGGCGATGACAATATGTATTTATCGTCTCGCGGCTCCAACTTAGATAGCATTGATTATGACAATAATGGCATCAAGCTATTGCAAGATGGCTTGCCGATTACCGCCGCCGATGGCTCTAATCATAATCGTTTGTTTGACCCAAAATTGCACGCTATTTAAGCTATGCGCATGGTGCTAATGCGCTGATGTATGGCGCAAGCAATCTGGGCGGTGCGCTTAATATCGTCACCATCACAGGGCGCACACAAGCACCTTTGGAATGGAATTTGGCAATCATCAACTGAATGTAAAAACTTACCGCCTTGCCAATAAGTTGCACTGGGAAATCGACGATAACAGTGAGTTTATTTTTGGCTTGTCTTACGAAAAACAAGCACTTTACCATCCCATTGTTGCGCCCGTGGTTATTCCCAGTGTTGGTGAAGTGTTTAGCTTATTGCTGGATACCGAGCTGCAAAACACAGCCGCTAGCGTGAAATATCACTTAACACTGGATAATCACCAAATAACATTAGGGCTAGACAGTTTATATAGCCAACAAACGGGCGGTAAATATCGCAATTTGCATGGTAAACGCAATGGCGAAACAGACAAAGTAAATCAAACTGCGCAAGAAACTACGTTTTATGGCTTAGATAACTGGCAAGTAGCAGAAAATCTAAGCTTTTTATGGGGCGCACAAGTCGTTTTTGCGCAGAGGCGTGATAATAATATCGGCTATGCCAGTGGCGAGTTTGCTTACCCAGCACCTGAATATCATCGCCGAGAAAATCACTATCATGCGATTAATCCACGTGTTGGGTTAATGTATCAGTTCAGCCAGACAGGGCAATTATTCGGCAATATCAGCCGCGTTTTTGAAGCGCCAAGCTTTGCTAGTCTGGACGATGCACGTAGTGGCTTTGGCATTAGCGCTGATTTAAAGGCCATGACGGGTAATGAAATTGAAATAGGCACGCGTGGCGACTGGCAAGCACTGACAGGACAAGGTTTTGGCTGGGAAGTATCGGTTTATTATATGGCGTTGAAACATGAAATATTATCAACAGCAGACCCAGCCAGCGGCGGCGATACTAATATCGCCTTTAATGCCGATAAAACCATACATGCAGGGCTGGAAGCGTTGTTATCAGCCGATATTCCTGTTGCACTAGGGCATCAATTTAGCCCAAAAATCACGCTGACGTATAACCACTTCAAATTTAAACAAGATGCCCTATACGGCAACAACACCATCGCCAATGCACCGCGTTTTATGGTCAATAGCGAATGGCTTTACCGCCAAGACAGCGGCTTTTATATCGGCCCAACGCTGGATTGGTTAGGCAGCCGTTACGTGGATTATGCCAATACCAAGAAAATTGCAGGCTATCACTTATTCGGCTTTAAGCTAGGTATTGCTAAAGAACGCTGGAATATTTACTTTGATGCCCGCAATCTCAATAACAAACGCTATATTAGCACCATTAGCATTGTTGATGTTTATACCGCAGGCAGTCGTTATATTAATAGCGGCGCACCCAGAGCGTTTTATATGGGCTGGAGTTATCGGTATTAAAAAACTATCGTGCTTTGTGAACTTTGGCTTGATGAACAAGGTTA
This sequence comes from uncultured Spongiibacteraceae bacterium, assembly GCA_964568295.1. GTDB lineage: Bacteria > Pseudomonadota > Gammaproteobacteria > Pseudomonadales > DT-91 > DATCSZ01. The sequence goes on from CAZMQC010000195.1 coordinate 2,451, forward strand.
TACCTATTTCGCATTGACCGTATTTTGCGCTGACGGCTAATTTATTAGCTAAACGAATGCGTGTTTTTCATATAAGCTTTGCTTGTTTTTATCTGTGTGTAATTTATAGATCATTGATTTTGTGGCTTTTCTTACAGGAGGTGGAAGATTAGTATGCCTTGCAGGCGCATATTTTTAAGCATGCTTGTTTTTGTACCATTACATTTTATTGAGAATGGCGTGGGATTGTGGTCAAATAAGCGCTTAATTAATAAAAATAGGTGTGCATGTTTTCAGAAAAGTGAGCATGCCTACTAATATAATGTTA
>CAZMQC010000196.1:0-1226 GCA_964568295.1 uncultured Spongiibacteraceae bacterium
CGACTATAATCTTGCAGTTTTTTGTGGGCATTAGCCTTGTGTATAACTAACGGAATTGAGCGTTTACGTTCGGTAAAAATTCCACTGATAAGTAAAAGTGAAGACTTATGAGCATTAATTATAAAGACGCAGAAGCATTGCAAAGCCTAGTATCGGAAGAGTTAGGCGAATGGAGTACGCAAATTGAAGTAACCCAGGAGATGGTTAACCAGTTCGCTGATTTAACAGGCGACCACATGTGGATGCACGTTGACGTTGAGCGTTGCGCAAAAGAAAGTCCATTCAAAACCACAATTGTGCACGGCTTCTTATTGTTGTCATTATTGCCAAAAATGCCTTCATTGCCTGATGTTTCAACCATCGTTGAAGGTTACAACTATATGATGAACTACGGTTCAGACCGTTTGCGTTTTCTAGCACCTGTTACCACAGGTAGCAAAGTACATGCGCGCAGCCGTATTAAATCGGTTGAAGTTGGCCCTAAAAATACCAAAGTAACCGCTGAAACAGCTGTACACGCGGTTGGTTCTGATGCGCCTGCATTAATTTATGAATTAGTGTTCGTTTATATGTAATTCACTGGCTTGCTGATTGAGGCAAGCCTCCCTTCCTCTATAGGAGATTATGATGAAAGAAGCAGTTATTGTTGATGCTATCCGTACCCCGATTGCGCGTGGTCGTGCGATTGTTGGTGAATTAAATGGCTTACACCCAACGCAAGTTATGGGCAAAGTGTTTGAAGCTTTGGTTGAGCGTAATAAATTAGCGTTTGAAGATATTGAGCAGGTTTATACCGGCTGTGTTACTCAAGCAGGTGAGCAATCGAACAACATTGCGCGCCATTCTTGGTTGGCAATGGGTAAAAACTATTCCACAGGCGCAACTTCAGTTGATACCCAATGTGGTTCAGCGATGGCAGCGATTGGCGCGGTTGATGCGTTGATCCAAGCAGGCCGTATTAATATCGGTATCGGCTCAGGCGTTGAAATGATGAGCCGTGTTGGTTTAGGTCAAAACGCTTACAACGGTCCTGGTTTTTTCCAAATCAATCCTTGGCCTTGGGATAGTACATTAAACCAATTTGAAGCTGCTGAGCGTATTGCGAAAAACCGTGGTATTACCCAGTTAGACGTAAACGAATTGGCGGTTGAATCGCAACGCCGCGCTAAAATTGCTTGGGACGAAGGACGTTTTAACAACGAAATTATCCCTGTAGAAGCACCAAT
>CAZMQC010000196.1:1326-2736 GCA_964568295.1 uncultured Spongiibacteraceae bacterium
ATGGGTGATTTAACAGGTAAAGTTGCGATTGTAACTGGCGCAGGTCGCGGTTTAGGTCGTGAAGAAGCGATTCAATTAGCAAAACAAGGCGCGCGTGTTGTTATTAACGACATCGGCATTCCTGCAGCACAAGAAGCAGCCCACGAAGCGGTTGAGATTATCAAAGGTTTTGGCGGCGAAGCGATTGCTGTATTTGGTGACTGCGCAGACACCAACGACGCACAAAACTTAATGGCGGAAACCATTAAGCAATTTGGCGACTTGAACATTATGGTGAACAACGCAGGTTTCTGTCGCGATAAAACCATTTTCAGCATGAGCGATGAAGAATTTGATTCAGTTGTTCGCGTTCACTTGCGCGGTCACTTCGTAAACATGCGTAATGCAACCGCTTACTGGCGTGAAAAAGCCAAAGAAGGCAATCCTGTTTATGGTCGTTTAATCAGCACTTCATCAGAAGCGATGTTGTTTGGCTCAGCAGGTCAACCAAACTATGCGGCTGCAAAAGCTGGTATTACTGCGATGACCATGGGCGCTGCGCAATTAATGATTAAATACGGCATTACTTGTAACGTTATCATGCCACGCGCGCGTACCGCGATGACTGACCAAGGTGCAACTGCACAAATGTTCGCTAAACCAGAAGACGGTTTCGATATTTTCAGCCCAGAAAACGTAGCGCCTTTAGTGGGTTACTTGGCTTCGCCAGAAGCAGGCAAAATCTCAGGTGAGGTATTTGTTGTTTGGGGTGGCCGTGTCAACATCGTACAAAAACCACGTTTAGACGTATTCTACGACAATCCAAAAGGTGGCAAGTGGGATTTAGAAACCTTGCATAACAGCTTGGGCGAATACTACAACGATGCGTATGTACCTGTTTGGGGTGGCTTCTCAGTAGCACCACAATAAGTTTTAATGCTTATAAAAAAACCGCCTCATTGTAGGCGGTTTTTTTGTGGCTGATTATTGGTAAATGGCTTATTGGCCTAATTGCATCATCAGTTTTTGCATTTCCTGCATCATATCAGCAAAACTTTGTGGTTTGGCGGGCAGTTCAAAGCGTTTTTCACTGGGCGCGGTGTTGGAAATATTCATAACTTTAAAATGATTGCCAACCCGTAGTAGTCCTTTTTTATCGCCGGGGAATAATTGATTCAGCGAGCTATTTTTCTCTAAAGACGTCATCGCTTTGAAAATATTAAAGTAGGTTTGCGTCATTTCGACTACGATAGGGTTATTGGTAAGTACCAAGGTTTCTGTTTCAGTTTTATTGTTTTTATTATTGAATTTAACCTGATAAACCTCGCCTTTAATGCCTGCAATCGTCTCGGTTCTGCCAGTGTTTTCGTAGTTGTTAATATCCCAATTGGCATCAAGTTCTTGGTCTAAATTGATAGGGCTCATATCTTT
>CAZMQC010000197.1:0-2720 GCA_964568295.1 uncultured Spongiibacteraceae bacterium
TTAGGTTAAGCTCAGGCAGCCAGACGTTTTCAATTTCACCAACGATGAGTTTGTTTTCTGGCAGGGTAGTTATCGGTTTTTCTGATGGAAGATTAACGGTTCTTACTAAGGTTGTTTCTGTTGTATCTGCCAACGAATTGGGCTTCTGTACGATGTTAATGGTCGGTGAGTCAATTCTGAGTGGCTCACTCAATATTGCATTTAACTGAGATAATGTGGTGTTAATCGCTTGTTGTTGCTCGAATGTTTGCACTTGGAATTGCTGTTGCTCTTTTAGACATTGATCGGCAAACATTAAGGTATCTTGGTGAACGAAATAGTGTCCGCCAAAGCAAGCAGATAAAAACAATGGGATTGCCAAAATGCTTATTTTTTTTAGGGTCCAAGGCATAATTTAGGTTGCAACTGGCTAGTTAGGCCAATAAGAAGTGTAAGCTGACAATGCTGTCAAAAATTTCTTCGATTTTACATGATTGGAAAACGCTTGTAGATACGTTAGACGTTAAAAATGCTAGCTCGCTTGCAAATAACGTTAACGTAATGCGCTCAGTTGTGACCTATCTATTAGAATTTCAGCTTTTGAATCGTCAGTTAGAACACGCAGTACATGGCGGATATTTAAAGGTTAGGGATAAAATTAGATGCAATTTACTCAATTAAAATCATTAGCTTTATTGTGTTTGGCGCTTTTGATTGCGCCTGTTTGGGCTGATGATGTTGATATTCAGCAGCAACTGGACGCACTACAAGCTAAGATCGATAACCTGCAAACACAACTGGCAGAACAAAAACAATCGCATACCCAAGCATGGGGCGAGAGTTTTTCTAAGCGCGTCAATTTTAATGGTTTTATTAGTTTTGGCTTGTCAAAAACAACCGATAGACGCGACGATATTCCTTACTACCACGGGCAAACCAAAGATGTTTCGGTAGTGCCAAATTCATGGCTCGGTTTGCGCTTCGATACCTTGTTATATGAGGGCGGCGAAGTGGTGGCACAGTTTGTGGTTAAAGGTGACACCGATGAAAAGTTTAATTTGCGCACCGAGTGGTTGTTTTTAAAACAAGAGCTAGGCGCAGGCTTTAGCGCGCATATCGGTCGCATTCGTTTGCCTGTGCATTTAGATTCTGAAGTTATTTTTATCGGTAATTTATATCCTACGGTGGCGACCGCCGCTGAAATTTATAGCGTACTTTCCATGAACCATTTGGATGGCGTGTCGATTAATCATCGTCTTGCTTTGCCAGCGGATTGGGTGATGGATAGTAAACTGATTTTGTGGGGGCAAGGGCGCGATTTGCGTGGTGCGTTTAATTTTCGTTTAAAAGAAACGCAGGGCGCGGCTTTATCTTTTTCCAATGATGCTTTAACGCTCCGATTAGCCGCATTTACCAGTAAGAAAGTTTTGTCAATTGATTACCCTGTTAATGCGCAGCTACCCAGCGGTTTCTCTGCACGCCTTGAAGATAGAATTGATTTTTATACCGCTGCCATGCGCTATGACAATAGGCGCTTATACGCCACACTTGAAGGGATAGCGGTAAATAGCCATAACGACATTATGGACGAAACGCGAAATTGGAATGCGATTTTTGGGTTCTACACGGGGCCTGTGCTGTTATACGGCGGTTTTGCGCGTCATCACTCCTCCAATATTAAAGAGATGAAAAAAGCGCTCACCAAAGAGTTGGGTGTTGTGAATATTAGCTTGCCGCCACCCATGCCTGCCAGTATTCCGGCGGGAGAGATTTTTGGTGATGTTTATAATGTTCAGAAAAAAGCACTGAAAGCGGGTTTGAAATATGATGTTACTGCTAAAGTGGTGCTAAAAGCGCAAGCGCAGTATCTATATGGCTTTCAAGGCACGCGCGGCGGTTTTCAATTTGTCAGCGTTAATCAAGGCAATAATGTGAATGGCAAAATTCCCGATCATATTATGATTTATGATCTTGCCATTCAGGCATTTTTCTAAATTATCTTAATGTGGGTTTGCGCGCGCGATTGCCGTGCCGACCCAATGCCCCATGGCTAGGCAAGCGCTTAGCAAATAACCACCGGTTGGCGCGCTCCAATCCAGCATTTCACCCATCGCGTAAACATTTGGCAGCTTTTTGAGCATGAGCGTTGCGTCTAGCTCGTTTAGCTGAATACCGCCTGCGCTGCTAATTGCTTGTTCAATAGGTTGCGCGGCTGTTATCGCAATCGGTAGTGATTTCAAAGCTTGTGTAAGCTGTTTACGGTCGCGCAGTTGTTCACTGGAAAAACGCTCATATAATAGGGCGATAGCGGTAGCGGATAATTTGGTTTTTTTCTTTAATAAGTTGCTGGTGGATAGTGTCGTATTGGTTTGCGCAAACTTCTCAATCAGCTGTTGTTCACTTAGCTGTGGCATTAAATCCAAATACAAGGTTGCTTTACCGTTTTGCTGCAATTGCGCCTGTAAATGGCGGCTTAGCGCGTAAATCCCCGTGCCTTCGATACCGTAATCGCTAATCACCGCTTCGCTTACCAAACGTTGTAGGTAGCCTGTGAGCGTTTGGCAACTAAACCCAGTATTTTTTAGCGCTTGCCCTCTGTGCTTGCTGATAAAGTGGTCGCTCCATGCAACATTAAAACCGCAGTTGTCGGCTTGTAATGGCGTAATAGCAATAGCATGTTGCGCAAGTATTGGCAGCCAAGTTGCGGTAGAACCTAGTTGCGGCCAGCTTGCCCCGCCTAA
>CAZMQC010000198.1:0-2652 GCA_964568295.1 uncultured Spongiibacteraceae bacterium
CACTGAACCTGCGCCCCAATAAAGCGGCGCCATGACCGAGCCGATTAAACCCATATCATGGAACAGCGGCAGCCAACTGACACAACGCGCATCGGGGGTTAAGCCAAACGAGCGTTGCGCCATACGAATGTTAGCCATTAAATTAGCATGGCTAATCATCACGCCCTTGGGCTTGCCCGTCGAGCCAGAGGTATATTGTAAGAAAGCAAGCTGTTCAGGCGTTGGCGTCAAGGCAACATAGTGTTCGCTGTCTTCGCTTGCAATCGTGTCGCAGTCTAGCCAAGGTAATAAATGTAACTGTTGCTCAACCGCTTCTTTAAATAAGACTTTGGCATTTTCGCTAATATTGCTCGCGCTTAAAATGATGCTAGGTTGGCAGTCGTCAATCAGCGCGGCAAGACGGTGAATATGATGGTTTTTGCGCGGTGGGTAAGCGGGAACGGCAATAACACCGGCATAAAAACAGGCAAATAACGCTTCTAAAAAATCCAAGCTAGAGTTAAATAATAAAACTGCGCGCTGACCTTGGTAAGCGTGCAAATGACTTGCGATAGCTTGGCAACGTTGATGTAATTCGGCAAAACTCAGGGTTTGAAAATCGCCTTCGCCTTGCGGGTAAAAGCGCAATACTTCTTGATCGGGGCGCTGTTCTGCCCAGTAACGGATTACTTCAACTAAACTATTTGCGGTACTAGGGGAAGTCATATTGTATGATGCTTACTTGTTCTTATTCGGTTAAATGACATACGCTAAGGTGCTTTAAGGGTGTTGAGCTTATCTATTTTTTTCAGTGCTTGCAATGTAAACAAGCGCGGTATCGGGGTTTACAGGCGTTGTGATTAAACGACTCACGATTTTTTTAATACTGTGCTTGGGGTTAGCCCATGCGGTTCAGGCGTTGGATTTGGTGCAAGCCTATCAACAGGCGCGCAACCACGACTTGCAATACAAAATGGCGCAGTCGCATTTTCAAGCAGAAAGCATGGCAAAACAGCTTGGCATGGCGCGTTCATTGCCGCAGTTAAGCTTTAATTATCGTTGGATGCAAAATGAGTACGATTCCAACCAAACCATGATTGATTTATCGGGCGCGAATAATCAATTTCAAAACTGCTCAAGTGCTGCTGATGTTTTGGATTGTTTGATGCAGAGTTTGATCGGGCTTGAAATGGGCAAAGCACGTTCGCGTTATTCCTCGCAAGAATCGCATTTAACCTTAACTCAAGTTCTGTTTGATCCTGAAGTGGGTGCTGAGCGCCGCAAAGGCCGTGCGTTAGCGTTAAAAGCAGCGGCGGAAATGTCGTTGGCGGAAAAAGATTTAATGATGCGTGTTGTGCAGGCTTATTTTGCGGTTTTACGCGCTGAAGATGAAGCTAATGCTGCTGAGCAGCAACTGAAGATTCTGCAAGAACAAAAGCAATGGATAACCGAGCGTTATGAATTAGGCGTAGGCGCAGCGCATGAAGTGTTTGATATTGAGGCGGCCTTTAATAATTTACAAAACGCCTATGCTGCGAGCCAAACTGCGGTATTGATTGCGCAGCAGCAATTGACCTCGATAACGGGTGTGAGCAACCAAGCGCTGCATATTTTATCGGATAATTTTCAGGTGGAGGCCGAACCAAGTTATGACAGCCAATATTGGCTGCAAATGGCGAGTGCGCACAACGATGGGATAAAAGTTGCTGAGGCGTTGGCGCATATCGCTGAAATTGAAATGAAAAAGCATCAACTCAATCGCTTACCACGTGTGACCGCTGCCGCCAATTATTATGAAAGTCACCTCAAAGGCGGACAAGGGTTTCAACCCGAATCGACAGCGAGCGCTTACGGTATTGATATTCGCTTGCCGCTTTATCATGGCGGCGCAATCAGCAATGCGAAGAAACAAGCCGCGTATTATCAAATGGAAGCTAAAGACAATGTGGCTTGGCAGAAACGGCAACTAGAAACAGCTATTGTTAGTCGCCTGTTGTTGCTTAATAACGCGGCTAACACCTTATTGAGTAAGCAGCAAAGTCGTGCTTTAGCTAAGCAATCGTTGGAGTTGATTACGGAAGGTTTTAACGAAGGGAGCCGCCATTTAGCCGACTTTCTACAGGCGCAGAAAAACTATCAGGCTGCTCATTTAGCTTATTCATTGGCGCGCTATGATTACTTACAAGCGCAACTTGAATTGAAATACGCCGCTGGAACTTTATCGTTTGAAGATGTTAAACGCGTGGGGCAGTGGTTAACTGCCCGTTAATTTAACTCGCTTATTCGTTGTCTAACTCCGCCAGTAAAGCGAGTAATTCATCATCGCTGATAGCTAAGTCTTGTAAACCTTGCTGTAAAAGCACGACGGCCAATTCCGCAATCGTTGGGTATTCAAAAATCTGTTGTAGCGCCAATTCGCATTGCAGTTCGGTGCGTATTCTTGCGGCAAGTTTCGTAGCAAGTAGCGAATGACCGCCAAGTTCAAAAAAGTTATCTTGAATACCAACTTGTTCAACGCCTAAAACCTCCTGCCAGATTTGGCAGAGTTTTTCTTCGGTTTCATTGCTTGGTGCAAGGTATTCAATCGTGCTGCTAAAGCTTGGCTGTGGTAGTGCTTTTTTGTCAATTTTGCCATTGGCGGTAAGTGGCCACTTGCTTACCGTAACAAAGCTG
>CAZMQC010000199.1:0-2636 GCA_964568295.1 uncultured Spongiibacteraceae bacterium
AGTTTTGACGCGAGAAAATTAAGGCGCTTGGACCGTCTTTACGCTCAATCGCTGACTTCCAAGCCACGGCAGACTCTACCGTATCGCATGGACGCCAAGTCGCTAAGTTAGGCGTGTAACGTAAGCTAGCAATTTGTTCAACGGGTTGGTGGGTCGGACCGTCTTCACCCAAGCCAATAGAGTCATGGGTATAAACAAAAATACTGCGCTGCTTCATTAATGCTGCCATACGCACCGCATTACGCGCGTACTCCATAAACATTAAGAACGTTGCGCCATACGGTACAAAGCCGCCATGCAACGCAATGCCGTTCATAATCGCGCTCATACCAAATTCACGCACACCATAGTAAATATAGTTACCGCTGGCATCGTCTGCTGTTAAGCCTTTTGCACCGCCCCATAAAGTAAGGTTAGAGCCAGCCAAGTCTGCACTACCACCCATAATTTCTGGCAATAATGGTGCAAATGCAGCAATCGTGTTTTGCGACGCCTTACGGCTGGCAATATTTTCTGCTTTAGCTTGGCATTCGCGTACATAAGCATCGGCTTTTGCACTAAAGTCTGCTGGTAATTCACCCGCAGTACGACGCTTTAGTTCTTTAGCTAATTCTGGATACGCTTTTTCATAAGCGGCAAATTGCGCATCCCAACTGCTTTCTGCTTGAGCACCTTTTTCTTTCGCGCTCCAGCCAGCGTACACATCGTCTGGGATTTCAAATGCAGGATAGTTCCAGCCAATCGCTTTACGAGTTAATTGAATTTCTTCTTCACCCAATGGCGCACCGTGGCTAGACTCGCTACCTTGTTTATTGGGTGAACCTTTGCCAATCAAGGTTTTACAGCAAATAATAGTCGGCTTGCTAGTTTCTGCACGTGCCTGTTCAATCGCGGCCTTTACCGCAGCTGCATCGTGACCATCAACATTGGCTACTACGTGCCAGCCATACGACTCAAAACGCTTAACGGTATCGTCAGTAAACCAACCTTCAACATTACCGTCGATAGAAATGCCGTTATCATCATAGAAAGCAATTAGCTTATCTAAGCCTAAAGTGCCCGCAAGAGAACACGCTTCATGTGAGATACCTTCCATCAAGCAGCCATCGCCTAAAAACACATAGGTGTAATGGTTAATGATTTCGTGGTTTTCGCGGTTAAACTGCGCAGCCAATGCTTTTTCAGCAATTGCCATGCCGACCGCATTGGTAATGCCTTGGCCTAATGGACCAGTGGTAGTTTCAATCCCTGGCGCATAACCGTATTCGGGATGACCTGGAGTTTTAGAATGCAACTGACGGAAATTTTTAATATCGTCGATGGACAAATCATAACCGCTTAAATGCAGCAAAGAATAAATCAACATCGAGCCATGGCCGTTAGACAAAATAAAGCGGTCACGGTTAATCCAGCTAGGGTTTTGCGGGTTATGTTGTAGGTAGTCGTTCCACAAGACTTCGGCAATATCTGCCATGCCCATCGGTGCGCCTGGATGGCCGCTTTTTGCCTTTTGAACGGCATCCATACTTAAAGCACGAATCGCATTAGCGAGATGTGTACGCGAGGTCATGGGGACTCCTAAAAAAACGATAAAATAAAATGCTGCGTATTTTCGCCTACTCTGCTATTTAGCGCAAATGAAACACTGGAAAAAGTTAACGGTCTGAGGGGGTGTATAGAGAGAACTTAACACTCTGTTTTGCATGGATGCAAAACAGAAGCCTCCAAGGACGGATTCACGGCGTGTGTTAAGTTCTCTCTATGCGCCCACTCTTGCTGATAAGCATAATATGCAAAGTTTCAACGCTCTTTACGAAACAACAAATCAATACTATTCATTTCTGCCGACGAACGGGTTTCCAAATTCAGATACGGATTGAGCTGATAGCGCAGCATAACACTAGACAAACTTTCAAATAACGCCACGCTATAGCGCAAGTAAAGCCGCGAACTTAATTGCTTACCCACAGTAAATGCGGCTTGATCGGTCTCACCATCAGTATCAAAACCAATATCCAAGCCCAACGAATCACTCAGCTTGTGCGTAATAAAATCGCCCTGTTCAATGCCATATACCGCAATAGCCTGCAAGATAGCATTGCCATCACTCTCCGAAGCGCTAGACAAAGGCTTGCCAAACAACAACCAAGACATCGCCTCCGTTTCATCCATTGCTGGCTCGGCAAACACCCGCGAACGCGGATTTTTTAGTGTTCCACCAATCTCCAAACCCGCTTTAACATTGTGGCGTGTTAGCGTTCGGCTTGCCACCAGATCTAAGCCAGGATCGTCAGCGCTCCCTTGAAATAAAATATCGCCGCGCTCAATGGTCAAGTTTTGCCCATACGCCCTATAGCGCCCTTCATTCACGCGCACAACGCCAGTTAAATTAAGCGGTTGCTGCGGTTTATCCTGAATGCGCACATCGCCACTAAATTTGGCATTAAGCCCCATGCCTTCGACCACAAACTGATTACCCAAATCAATGGTTAAATCGGTATCCATTAGCCATTTTTCTACTATTTCATCACTGCCTACAAACACAACATCACTGCTTGGCGCAATCGCATTTTCTGGCAGTTCACGTAATTTGGCTTGTGCACGACGCACCAATACCTTACCTCGGCTAGTAATGG
>CAZMQC010000200.1:0-2588 GCA_964568295.1 uncultured Spongiibacteraceae bacterium
GTTTTGTAATATGGCTTATCAAATAACTGGATAAATTGCTGCTGGGTCAACTCAGGATTTTGCCAGTAGCCTGCGCCTAGTCCTGCGCCTGTAATACATAGTTCGCCAATCAAACCTTGCGGCACGGCTTGATGGTATTCATCAACTAGGCAAAGCGTAACGCCGTCTATAGGCGCGCCTAATGGGATTGTTTTTTCCGCAAGGATGGTTTCAGGCTGGATATTTTTTGCTGTAGCAATATCGGTGCATTCGCTAGGCCCGTACATATTCACCAGCTGCGCATTAAAGTGCAGACTTTCGCACCATGATTTTAATGCCTTGCTATTAATCGGCTCGCCGCCTAGCAGCACGGTTTTCAAACTGCGTAAGGCATTGAAGTTTCCACTGTCTATTTCGAGCAATGGGTAAAACGCTGAGGGCGCACAGTTGATGGTGGTTACCGCGTGCTCCTCTATCAGTTGGCGATAATGCACGGCATCATAATGCGTGATTTCTGGCAATATCAAAGTGCCACCAACATGCAACAAGGCAAAAAAGTTTTTCTGGCTTAAGTCGAAGCTGGGCGATGTAATTAATAGGGTCTTATCGTCGGCGTTAAAGCGGTACTCATTAATATACCAATGCAATAAATGAGCGAAATTATGGCGATAAACTGCCACGGCCTTGGGCGTACCTGTGCTGCCTGATGTGTAAATCAAATACTGTATATCGTTGGCAGAAAGCTCTACTTTAGGCTGTGTTGCTGCATAGTTTTTATAATAATCTTTTTGTACGACTAGTAAGTTTTTAGGCTGTAATTCGTCCAAGTGCTCCTGTTCATTTGGACTGCATAACAGGTAAGATAAGCTCGCATCAGCAATCATTTTTTCTAAACGCGCGCTAGGCTGATTATTGTCTAAAGGCACGTAGCAAGCACCTGCTTTTACTACCGCATATAAAGCAATAAAAAAGCGCGGCTCTAAAGAAAAACACAGTCCTATGCGATCATTATTTCGCACGCCTTGCGCTAATAAATAATGCGCTAACTGGTTCGATTGTTGTTCTAGTTCTTGGTAGCTTAGCTGCTTTTTGCCGTAAACAATGGCTGCTTTGTCGCCTGGGTTTGGTGAATAAGCGCTAGACAACTGATAAAAAGCAAAATCAGAACTCAGCATTTGTGGCGTGCTAAGCCCTTGGTCTTCGTCAGTGAGTACTATCTGGGACAGCTGAATCTGGTCGATAGTCTTTATATTTTCATCAACTAGCTGCTGCAAAATAAACTGATACTGCTGCGCCAAACTGGCAATCGTTTCGGCATGGAATAAGCCGCTATGGTATTCAAAACTGGCTTGTAGCGACTCTGCCTGTTTGCTCACTGTTAGCAAGCATTCAAACTTAGCAAACTGTGCTGGCAGCTCTAATAAATCAAACGACAAATCGTCTAGTTGCAGCGATTTATTCGCTGCTAAATCAGACACATCCAAATAATTAAATGCCGCCTGCACAATCGGCATATAGGATAAATCTCTTGGTAAGTTTAGTGCCTGTATTACAGTTTCTGCAGGCACTTGCTCGTTATCAAACGCTTTTAACACTTTGCATTTAACAGCTTGTAAGCATTCGTCAATACTTTGATTGGCTGCGTAACGATTTCTTATCACCAAGGCATTAACAAAAAAACCAACCGTATTTTCTAGCGCACTGCTAGGCCTTCCCTCTCTAGGAATACCAATGCAAATATCGCTCTGCTGACAACGTTTCGTTAACAATAATTGATAAGCCGCCAACAACAACATAAATAAGCTGATACCCTGTTCCTTGGCGAACTGTTGTAATTGCTGGGTAAGCTCATCAGGTAGGCTAAAGTGATGAAAACCTGCGGGCATGGCCAACTGATTTTTTCTTGGTTCATCAATCGGCAAGCCCAATAATAAAGGCGCGTCGTGCAGTTCTTGCTGCCAATAACTGAGTTGCTTTTGTATGGCTTCTTGTTGGTTTAAATTCTCTTGCCAGACACAGTAATCTTGATAATCCAAAGCCAAGGCTGGCAACTCAGCATTTGTCTGATGATTAGCAGCTTGATAATAAAATAATAGTTCCTGCGCCAACACCATTAAGCTTTTTGCGTCACTAATAATATGGTGCATTTGCCATAATAAAACATGCTGCTGACTTGATAACTGAATCAACTCAACTCGCACAGGGCTTTCGCTTAAAAGCTTAAATGGCTTATTGGCTTGCTCTTGGCAGTAGCTGATAACTTGGTTTTCTTGTAGCTGTGTTTTTTTGTAAGTAAGCACCCGCCTTTCATCAATCCACCATGAATCAAGGGTAAATCGGCTACGTAAAACACTGTGTCTTGCTAATAATTGTTGCAAAGCCTGTTGCAAAGCTTGCTCATTGAGCTGGCCTTTAATTTGCAGGGCGGCTGCAATGTTGTAGCTGCTATCCTCGCCTTGAATTTGACTTAACAGCATTAAACGCTTTTGCGCAGATGATAGCGACCACGGTTCTCTAGTCACTGCTTTTGCTATGGGCGGTAAATTTGCTTCGTGTTTGCCTTGTTGGGCAATCGCTTCTGCAATAGCAGCAATAGTCGGCTGCTCAAA
>CAZMQC010000201.1:0-2583 GCA_964568295.1 uncultured Spongiibacteraceae bacterium
CTGCTAAATTAAGCAAACCGACTTTGTGTTTAATGATTGGATTGTTAGTATGCAAGTAAGCGTAACAACAACCGCACCTTTTAAACATTTCAGTTTAGTTTAATATTCCAGGGCATCAGTTGTTCGATGTTTTCTGCTGGGGTAGTAGGCAGTTGCTCGAACAGGGCTTGTAGGTAGTGCTCGGGTCGTATGCTATTAGCATTGGCGGTTTCAACAAGGCTATATAGGATAGCACTGGCTGAGGCGCCGCTGCGGGTATTGGCGAACAGCCAGTTCTTGCGTCCGATGACGAAGGGTTTGACGGCGCGTTCGGCTCGATTGTTATCAATGCTGAGTTCGCCGTGGTCAAGATAGACGAGTAATTTAGACCATTGATTCAAGGTATAGTGGACTGCCAAGCCGATGGCAGATTTAGGTGGCACAAGCAAAGCGGCTTTATCCAAGTAGTCTTTAATCTGCTGGATAATTGGCAGGGAACGTTCCTGACGTGCTTTTCGCCGTTGTTCGACGGTGAGTTCTTTAATAGATGTTTCAATGGCATAGAGTTTTTGGATAAGATTCAGTACCACATCCGCACGCCCCGTTTTACCTTTCGGTTGTACGGACTTAGCTTCAATAAATTTACGACGTGCATGTGCCCAACAGCCCGCAAGCGTTGCCTGTGTTTGATGATAGGCTTGATAGCCATCCACCTGCATCAGTCCCGAATAGCCTTGCAGAAATTTGGTAACATAATGCCCCGCCCGACCATCTTGATAGTCGTAAAGAGCGATATTGTAGGGTGTGACCGGCGATGGACTATCGCCACCACAACCATAAACCCACATGGTGCATTGTGTTTTCTCGGTTTCAATGACTTTAAGCCGGGTGTCATCTGACCAAATGGCGGACTGCTCCAATAGCCGCCGATGTAGGTAATCATAGAGCGGCTTGCAGCGTTCACTGACTTTGACCAGCCAACGACTCATGGTTTGGCGGTTAAGTTCAATGCCGAAGCTGCTGAAGAGCTTTTCTTGGCGGTATAGCGGTAAGCCGTAGTAGTATTTGGCAGTAATAATTTGTGTTAGCAAGCTCGGTGTTGCAATGCTTTTAGGCAAAATGCTTAGCGGAACGGGCGCCGTTTTAAAAGGTGTTTTTTCGCCATGCTTATCACAATGGCGGCAGCTATATTTATTACGGGTGTGGCGTTCTACGATAATTTCCGCGGGGACAAACACCACTTTCTCGCTGGTTTCCTCGCCGACCTTGTGTAATTCACCGCCACAGCAATCACAGATTTTGTCTTCATCAGCAATATCGTGTACCACGTCTTTACGCGGTAGGTCTTCGGCAATGCGAGGGGCACGCGCTTTTTTGCGTGTGTAAGTGATGGTTTCAGTAGCGGCTTCTGCTTCAGCCACTTCTTCAGCGGTTGGCTCTAGCTCGGCTTCGATTTCATTAAAGAGTTCGCCTTGCCCTGGGTGAGCTTCACTGCTTGAAGCAAAGCGACGTGTTGTTGCCAGTTGCCATTGCTCTAACACGTGCTCATATTTCGCTTGGTATTCTTTAGCTTGTTCCTGATACTTTTCTGCTTCATTTTGAAACAGCAAAACCAGCTTTTTTAGCTGGTCGATATCGTTTGGAAGTGCTGTGGCATCAATGTTTTTCATGGTTTGAATTATAACATACAAAACCATTTAACGCACTGATTATTAAAGCTTTTCGATTAATTCATTCACCCTAAAGAGGTGTATTTTAATGCCTTGTGCCCCTGCATTTTTTCAATATCAAAACCTTCGAGCAACCAATGCCATTGTCGCTCAGTAAGTTCAATGGAGGCTGCAGAAAACTGTTTGGGCCACTTAAATTTATCGCACTCCAAGCGCTTATACCACAAACAAAACCCCGTGCTATCCCAATACAGCACTTTGAGTTTGTCACGCGGCTTATTACAAAACACAAACAGCGCACCACTTAAACTGGATAGCTGCATCTGTTCTTCAACAATCAACGCCAGTCCATTGATGCTTTTTCTAAAATCAATAGGCGCTTTGTGCAAGTAAATGGCGGAAGGCTCGACAAACATTTTCATGAAGCAAGCTCTTTCAGTAATTGCGCCAACCAGGCAGGCGATGTTGACACGGACAGGTGAAGTGTTGTTTGTGCATGGCAAAGCGTAATGGCTGGAGCAGACATACGCTGATTGGCCGAATGATTTTTTAATACCGCGTGAGCAAAGGTAGACTGTTCGCTGTGAGCAGATTGCCGTTTAATAAAAGCGCGGCGCTTACCCGAAAAATATTTAGCATCTATACCGTGAACTCGGCAAAACTCCGTCTGCGTTTGCTGGCTTTGTTCAAAGGCTTGCAGCAATTCAGCCCATTCTTCGGCTGTTCGACGTTTTGTGGGTGCTTGCATATCGGCTCCTTATTCAAAAGGAGAAAGTCTGCAATAACGGCTGTGGGTTTAAAAGGTGGGGATTATGTTACGCTTACGTTTTATCGTTAGTCTCAAATAAGCTTCTTGTATCTAATTTATTAATAATCCTTCAATTTAGTGCTATATTGTCACTCGTTCAACCTGGAGAAAGCCATGCTAGCAGAA
>CAZMQC010000202.1:0-2570 GCA_964568295.1 uncultured Spongiibacteraceae bacterium
GTTTCAGGCGAGTTAAGGTATTTGGGTTTGTCGTTATTAAATACGCGACCGCCAAAACCAATAACACGCCCGCGATTGTCAACGATGGGGAACATCAAGCGGTCGCGGAAACGGTCATAGCTGCCGCTGTGGTTTTCGCGCTCAACTAACATACCTGCTTCATGCAGTAGCTTAATATCGTCGCTATTTTTGCCAAAATTATTTAAAACGTTATCCCAGCCGCTAGGAGCAAAGCCGATGTGGAATTTATCGCAAACTTCGCTGCTTAATCCACGCGATTGTAGGTAGTCAGTGGCTTTTTTTCGTTCTGGATGTTGTCTTAGCTGTGTACGGTAATAGTCGCTAACCTGCTGCAATAAATCATAAATACTGCGTTTGGCTTGCTGTTTTTGTTGCTCGAAGGGGTTGGTTTCGTAAGGGATATTTAAGCCGTGATGGCGCGCGAGATTTTCAACGGTTTCAACAAAACTGGTGCGTTCAAAATCCATTAAAAAGCTGATGACATTGCCGCCGCTGCCGCAGCCAAAGCAGTAGTAAAACTGTTTGTCGGGATTAACGCTAAAAGAGGGCGACTTTTCTTGATGAAACGGGCAAAGCGCCGAAAAATTTTGTCCTGTTTTTTTTAGGCGTAAACGGCTGTCGATAATTTCAACAATATCGGTACGGTCGAGTAAGTCATCAATAAAAGATTGTGGGATTTTTCCTGCCATGGCCGACAGTATAAAAGTTTGTAGTGATTTGAGAAATCAGTATTTAGCCAAGCTGCGCTTTTACTTGCTTGCTAACCACAGCGGCATCAGCGCGACCTTGGATTTGTGGCTTAATAATCGCCATCACTTTACCCATGTCTTGCATACCGCTTGCACCTGTTTCACTGATCGCTTGCTGGATTAACACGGTGATTTCGTCATCGGTTAATGGCGCAGGCAAAAAGCTTTGAATTACAGTGATTTCGGCAGCTTCAATATCGGCTAAATCTTGACGATTAGCAGCCTCATATTGCGCGATGGAATCGCGACGCTGCTTGAGCATTTTATCCAGCACGACTAAAACGCGCTCATCATCAACTTCGATGCGCTCGTCCACTTCAATACGTTTGAATTCAGCTTGGATAAGACGAATAGCGCCTAAACGCACTTTGTCTTTGGCGCGCATGGCATCCTTCATTGCAGATTGAATGTCGGCTTTAATGCTCATGCGCGTAGGATTTTTTAATTAATAAAGACGTTGTAAGCGACGGTTTTCGCGCTGAGTCTTTTTCATTTGACGCTTAACAGCTGCTGCTGCTTTACGTTTGCGAACTGAAGTTGGTTTTTCGTAGAATTCACGGCTACGAACTTCTGCTAAAATGCCCGCTTTTTCACAAGCGCGCTTGAAACGGCGTAGTGCTACGTCAAATGGTTCGGTATCTTTAATCTTAACAGCTGGCATTGCAACCCTTTTCCTGTGTTATTCATTTGCGTTAGGCAAATGAGATGTTTTTGTCATATTGGGGCGCGAATTCTATACCTGAGAATAAATAAATGCAATGGTAAATTGTGAATTCGCTTTGTTTCATTTTCCTCATGATGGCAAATCGTTCCTATAATGCTTAGCGCTTATTGTGTAAAATGCCGTGATTGATTGTAACAGGTTTAAGCTATGCGTGTGCTAGGCATTGAAACATCGTGCGATGAAACCGGTGTTGCCTTATATGATGATGAAAAAGGGGTGTTGGCGGAACGCTTATATAGCCAAATCAGCCTGCATAAGGAGTTTGGCGGGGTTGTGCCTGAGCTAGCTTCGCGTGACCATGTGGTGCGCTTATTGCCTTTAATTGATGAGGTTTTACAAGAAGCCAATTGCGCGCCTGATGATATTGATGGCATTGCTTATACTTCTGGCCCAGGCTTGGTGGGCGCATTAATGGTGGGCGCTGCTACCGCGCAAAGTTTGTCCTATGTTTGGAAAAAGCCTGCGATTGGCATTCACCACATGGAAGGGCATTTGCTAGCGCCGTTATTAGAAAATGAGGCGCCTGCGTTTCCATTGGTGGCTTTGCTAGTTTCGGGTGGCCATACCCAGTTAGTGTTAGTTAACGCAATTGGCGACTATCAGTTATTGGGTGAGTCGTTAGATGATGCGGCGGGCGAAGCGTTTGATAAAGCCGCCAAGATGATGGGTTTACCGTATCCGGGCGGGCCGTCAATCGCTAAATTAGCCGAACAAGGTGATGCCAAGCGCTTTGATTTTCCGCGCCCGATGATTGGCAAGCCGGGTTTAGACTTTAGTTTTAGTGGTTTAAAAACCTTTACCGGCACTACGATTGCCTCGTTAGGACAAGCGATTAGCGAACAAGATAAAGCTGATATTGCCGCAGGTTTTCAGCAGGCGGTGGTTGAAACCTTGACCATTAAATGTAAAAGAGCGCTAGAACAAACGGCGTGTAAGAGTTTGTTGATTGCGGGCGGCGTTAGCGCTAACCAGTTATTACGCGCGCACCTTAAAGGTATGGTGGCAAAATTAAACGCAAAATTGTTTTATGCCCGCCCTGCGTTGTGTACCGATAATGGCGCGATGATTGCCTTTGC
>CAZMQC010000203.1:0-2562 GCA_964568295.1 uncultured Spongiibacteraceae bacterium
CCTGGCTCTTGCGCGCGCATAAACGCCTCGCCCACCAAAAACGCATTGACTTGCTTTTGCTGCATCAATTTCACATCGGTGCGCGTCAAAATACCGCTTTCGGTGACCACCAAAATATCCTTATCAATCATTGGCAATAAATCAAAGGTGTTATTCAAGCTCACTTCAAATGTATGCAAGTTGCGATTATTAATCCCTACCACGCTTAAATTCAGCTCAAGCGCCAGTTGCAATTCTTCCGCCGAATGCACTTCAACCAACACGTCCATGCCCAAATCCGTAGCTAATTGATAAAGCTCGCTCATCAAACGTGGATTATCCATAAACGAGGCAACAATCAGCAAAATACAGTCCGCGCCAATCGCGCGCGCTTCGTAAACCTGATAAGCATCAACAATAAAATCTTTTCGAATAACTGGTAACGACGTAGCCGCACGCGCAGCGACTAAATAATCTTCGTGACCTTGGAAAAAATCCCTATCAGTTAGTACCGATAAACACGCCGCTCCAGCTGCCTCGTAACTTTTGGCAATCTCAACTGGTACAAAATGCTCACGAATCACACCTTTACTGGGTGATGCTTTCTTAATTTCGGCAATAATCGCAGGCAAACCTCGGGCATTTTTATCACGCAAGGCTTGGATAAAACCACGTGGCGCAGTTTGTTGGCCTGCAAGCGCTTTAAGCTGTTCAATACTAACGTTCGCACTGCGCTCGGCGACTTCTTGTTTTTTACGTTCAATAACGCGCGTCAAAACTGTTGGAACGGTCATTCTTCAAAACTCTCCGCTTTAATGGAACGAGTAAAATCAATAAATTGCTGCATTTTGGCTAAGGCTTGACCGCTGTGCATCATCTGCTTGGCTAAATCCACACCAGCCTGAAAACTATCAACTAAATCAGCCGCATAAATCGCAGCACCGGCGTTTAACGCCAAAATACGTCCCGCCACACAATCTGGTTCAGCAAACGCTTTTTTTATTAGCGCCAAGCTCTGCGCCGCGCTATCCACCACAATTTCTTGCAAGCTACCACGAACAAAACCAAACTGTTCAGGTGTAACTTGGTATTCGCTAATTTGCCCATTTTTTAATTCAGCCACAAAGCTAGGCGCGGCAATACTAAATTCATCTAAACCGTCTTCAGCATGAACCACTAGCACATGACGGCTGCCCAGTTTTTGTAATACTTCCGCCAGTGGCCTGACCCATTTTTTATCGTACACACCCAATACTTGATGCTTACAATTAGCAGGATTGGTAATCGGACCAAGCAAATTGAAGATAGTACGCACGGCAATTTCGCGACGCGGACCAATCGCATGACGCATCGCACCATGATGTTTTACCGCAAACATAAAACCCACGCCTACTTCGTCAATCGCACGCGCCACTTCAGCGGGCGTCAAATCTAAATTAACCCCCGCCGCTTCTAATAAATCCGCACTACCCGATTTGCTAGTTACTGAACGATTACCGTGCTTAGCAACTTTGCCGCCCGCCGCCGCCACAATAAACGCAGAACCCGTCGATACGTTAAAAATCCCAGCGCCATCGCCGCCCGTACCACAGGTATCAACCGTTACAGGCGAACTCACCGGCACTTGGCTGGCAAGGCTACGCATCACCTCGGCCGCCGCCGCAATTTCTTCCACCGTTTCGCCTTTAATGCGCAAAGCAACTAAGAACGCAGCAATTTGCGCATCGGTCGCCTGCCCCGTCATGATGCTGCTCATGGTTTCGCGCATCACCGCCGCAGTTAAATCCTGCTGATTAATTAATTGATTGATAACGGAAGGTAAACTCATTTAATCGCCGCTTTCTTGGGTTAAAAAATGTTGTAACAATTCATGCCCATATTCGGACAAAATGGACTCAGGATGAAACTGCACCCCTTCAACCGCCAAGGTTTTATGGCGCAAGCCCATAATTTCATCCATGCTACCGTCTTGTTTCTGCGTCCAAGCGGTAATTTCTAAGCAATCAGGCAAACTTTGCTTTTCAACCACTAATGAATGATAACGCGTTGCATTAAACGGATTAGGCAATCCTTTAAACACGCCTTGCTGGTTATGGTAAATCGGTGAGGTTTTGCCGTGCATCACCTCTCTGGCCCGCACCACCTTACCGCCAAACACCTGCCCAATACTTTGATGCCCCAAGCAAACCCCTAACACAGGAATTTTGCCCGCAAAATATTCAATCGCCCGCATGGAAACTCCCGCTTCATTCGGCGTACAAGGCCCCGGCGAAATCACCAAACGTTCTGGCTTTAACTCAGCCAACTGCTCAACCGTAATCTCATCATTACGAAACACACGCACATCAGCGTTAAGCTCAGTTAAATACTGGACGATGTTATAGGTGAACGAGTCGTAGTTATCGATCATTACCAACATGGCATTGCCTTTCGGGTAAAGTGCGTATTATGCCATTAAATGCAGGGAGCGACTACGTTCAGTTTTTAGCTCAAGTATTTATGAAGCCGCGTGCAGAGCTGTGCTTTAACACACGCTGTGAATACATCCTTGTACGCTCGGATTTTGCATCCATGCAAAATACG
>CAZMQC010000204.1:0-2548 GCA_964568295.1 uncultured Spongiibacteraceae bacterium
CCTGAGTTTTCTCTTGAAAAAATTGCCCAACAACAAAAAACCGAGGAACAGCAACGCTTCCTCAATCTAGCCGTGGAAAGCTTAATTAGCACCAAAACCCAAACACTGTCGCGCAAACTTAACTTCCATTATTTATTAGAGTTTTTCCTGCAAGATATTTTTATTCATGTTTATCAACGCTTTAGTCAAGACTCGATTGAATGGCAAAACGCCAAACAGTTTTTGCAGTTACTAATAGCCGCCTTAGATAATCAGCGCGATAAAAAAGCGTTTTTAACCGCGAATAAATTACTCAACACCACGGTTAAAACCTTTAATCGCTATTTAACCGAATTACAAATTGATCCGAATTGGCGACGCTATTTCTTTGAGCAGATGCAGGAAATTCAGCAACGTTTATTACGCGGTGAAACACTGAACGATATTGACGAGGGAACGTTAAAACACAGTCGCGCTATTGATGCAATTATCGACCATTATGAAAGCGAAAAAACCGCCAAACGACTAGAAACCTGTATTATCGGCGCAGAAAACAAAACCATTGTTCGCCCGTTTACCAGCGAAATAAGCAGCACTGATGCCGAGCAAATCGTACAGCAACTACAACAAGGCCAATGGATTAACATGATGCTTGATGGTCGCCGAACACCTTGTTTTATGAGCTACCACGCGCAACAGCGTAATACTTATCTTTTCAGCAACGCTTCGTATCAAAAACTGCTTGAACGCGATGAACAAGCATTGATAGCTGATTTTCAGGCAGGTTATGCAGCGTTATTAAACCGGCACACACAGCTGGCTGAGAGCATTCTCTATGTGTTTCGCTTTATTAAGCAATATCAACAGCTAACCACGCATTTATAACGCGGCTAGCCTCTGCCAACAAGGGTCAGCGTTTTAATGGTGAAAGGTAACTGCTTGGTCTAACGGCTCACGCCCAACACGGGTATTATTGGCTAAAACGCTCGTATCTTCATAACCAAACGCAATACCGTATAGCAATTTCAAACTGCTCGGTAATTGCAACACCTCACGTACACAATTTGCATGAAAACTTTGCGCTGCTTGCGCACAGCTACCGAGGCCGTAAGCAGTTAACGCCAACATCAAGTTTTGCGCATACATGCCCGCATCAGACGCTTCTCTAGTACCCAATTCCTCTGGAATAAAGATCATCGCGGCATAAGGCGCATCAAAAAACTGAAAATTACGCAAAAACGCTTCATGTCGCCCTTGCATATCCTGACGCTCAACCCCCATCGCACCGTATAACTGCGCGGCGGCATCATATTGTCTAACTTTATGCTCGCCCTGATATTTAGGAATAAAGGGAAAGTCCATTTGCATCTCGCCTTTCAACATATGCTCGGTTAAACGCTGCTTGATATTAGCCGCCGCTTTCCCACTCACCACATGCACTTGCCAAGGCTGAATATTGCAATTTGATGGAGCGGTTTGCGCAAGATTAAATACTTTGTCTAAGGTCGCTTGCTCAATCGCATCGGGTAAAAAACCGCGCACCGAACGGCGCGCGCGGACAATTTCTTCAAAATGGGCGATTTGTTGTTGTGAAAATGCCATTAGCAAATCACTCCCTGCTGTTGTAATTGCTCTATTTCTGCGGCGGATAAACCTAGCTCCGAAAACACCGCCTGATTGTCACTACCCGCAGCCACAGGCGAGTGTTGAATTTCGCTTACGGTACGGCTAAAACGAGGCGCCGGGGCGGATTGAATCACGCCATCGACTTCCACAAATGTTTTACGTTCAACGTTATGCGGGTACTGGTAGGCCTCGTCCATATTCAGCACAGGCGCAAAGCAAGCATCGCTATCGGCAAAAATCTCACACCATTCATCGCGGGTTTTCTGCTTAATACGCGCAGCAAACACGGGCTTTAAGTCTTGCCACTTTTGTTTATCAAACTGCGCGGGATAACTTATTTCCCCGACTTCTTCGGTTAAGCCTAACCTTTCCACCACGGTTTGATAAAAATGCACTTCAATCGCGCCTAAACTAATCCATTTACCATCGGCACATTCATAAGTATCGTAAAACTGTGGACCGCCATCGAATAAATTATTTTGCCGTTCAAGCTCCCACATCCCCATCGCGCGATAGCCTTGAATCATAGTCATCAAGGACGCTACGCCATCGGTAATAGCTGCATCAACCACCTGCCCTTTACCAGATTTTTGCGCTTCCAATAAAGCCGCCAACAAGCCAATCACCAAGTAAGTACCACCACCACCAAAATCACCGAGCAAGTTTAACGGCACAGCAGGCCCCCCCTCTTTGCGACCAATCGCATCTAACGCGCCAGTAATCGCAATGTAGTTAATATCATGCGCGGCAATTTGTGACAATGGCCCCGTTTGTCCCCAGCCAGTCATACGGGCAAAGACCAACTTAGGATTATGCTTCCAACAATCTTCAGGACCCAAGCCAAGTTTTTCCATAACACCCGGGCGAAATCCTTCAATCAAAGCGTCAGCAGTACCAATCAACTTATGCAATAGCGCAATACCTTCCGCGCTTTTTAAATTCA
>CAZMQC010000205.1:0-2495 GCA_964568295.1 uncultured Spongiibacteraceae bacterium
GCGTTTTGTACCGCAGCAGGTGTGCCTGCCAAAATTATTAGTAAGCAAACGCCTTGCTCAAATGATGATATGCCCGCTATGAGCATGGATCACAACATCGAGTAATTTTTGCTTAATATCCTTTTTAGAAAGTACGCGTTAGAGCGTACTTTTTTTTTGATTTTTTTGCTGTAAAAAGCTTTCTTATTCCATTTGTTGTTGTTTATTGTGTTTAAATACGAAAAATGGAATATAAATCACGCTTTATATGAGAAAACAGTCTGTCCAAAGTTTGCACAAATAATTACTACGGTGTAATGTGTTACCTAGTTGTAATTATTCATTGTGTTGAAACAGGAGAGCAGACATGAAATTCAAATCATTACTTTTAGCTGTAACGTGTACCTTATTTGCCAGTAGCGCATTGGCCGAACAGGGCAATGCTTGCCCTGCTGATTTAGTGAAGTTTTGGACCACGGTTGCTAACCAATCGTTAGATCCCGATGCAGTTCCTCGCTTCTTGGTGGACAATCACTGCGTTGAAGTGTTTGGCAAGGCGACTAAGTTTCACGACCTAACCGCGCAGCGCTTGGACCAACCCGAAAGCGAAGAAGTGCTGAATGATATGATGGCGCAATTAAACTTAAACTGGGCGAATAACCCCGATCTTAAGCGTTAATAAAAGTTTTACGATAGTGCTTCAGCTCGCTGATGGAATCGCGAATATCATCTAACGCCAGATGCGAGCTGCTTTTTTTAACGCCTTCTAATGCTTCAGGCTTCCAGCGTCTAGCCAACTCTTTTACGGTACTGACATCAATATGACGATAATGGAAATAGGATTCCAAATCGGGCATGTACTTAATTAAGAAACGACGATCTTGCGAAACAGTATTGCCGCACATCGGCGACTGTCCACGCCCAACATATAACTGTAAGAACTCAATGGTTTGTTTTTCCGCCTCGGCCGCGCTGATGTTTGAGCGGCGCACGCGATCGGTTAAGCCTGATTGACCGTGTTGGTTAGTACACCATTCGTCCATCGCATCTAAAATGCTATCGGGTTGATGAATGACCAGTGAAGGGCCTTCTGCTAAGACGTTGAGCTGGGCATCGGTTACAATGGTGGCAATTTCGATAATCACTTCTTTTTCTGGATCTAAGCCAGTCATTTCGAGGTCGATCCAAATCAAATTACTGTCTGAAAACATCAAATAGTCCTGTTATTGTGTGATAATGGCGCAGTTTAACAAAAAAGCCGTTGGTAAGATAATTAAGGTATAAATGAGCAAACGACGACTCAGCGAGCAACAACAAAGACGCATTAAAGGTAAACAAAAACAACTTTTGCATGATGAAAATCCAGAGCAAGGTTTGGTGGTTGCCCGCTATGCGCGTCATGTTGATGTTAAGCCTGAAACTGCGCCAGAGCGTGTCGTGCGTTGCCATGTACGCACAAATATTGAGTCGATTACGGTGGGCGATTATGTGGCATGGCTGCCAGAAGATGATAAAGGCGTGGTGGTTGCCGTGCATCCGCGTCGCTCTTATATTGAACGCCCCGATGGTTTGGGCAAGCTCAAGCCCGTGGCGGCAAACATTGATCAGATTTTTATTGTGATTGCGCCAGAGCCAGAGCCGCATACGGTTTTGTTAGATCGCTATTTATTAGCCGCTGAATTGGCAGGCATTCAAGCGCATGTATTGTTAAATAAAATCGATTTCCCCGAACAAGCAGAAATATTCGATGATTTACTGCGAATTTATCGGGATTTGGGTTATCAAACGCTGATGGTTTCTTGTGTTAAGCAACTTGGACTAGAACAATTAAGGTCAATGCTGGTAAACCAAGTAAGTGTTTTTGTTGGGCAATCGGGGGTAGGTAAGTCATCCATTGTGAATGCCTTGTTGCCAGAGGTCGAAACCAAGACCAGTGATTTGTCGGATTTAGTTGCTAAAGGTCGGCATACCACTACTACATCCAGTTTGTACGACCTGCCAGAGGGTGGCTATATTATTGACTCGCCGGGTATTCGCGAATTTCACCTGCATCATATTAATCGCGAACAGGTTTTCGCAGGTTTTCGTGAGCTGCAAGAAGTGGCGTTGCAATGCCAGTTTAGAAATTGCCAACACGACCAAGAGCCGGGTTGTGCAGTGAATGAGTTTATTGAGGCGCAGAAGATGCACCCTGTGCGTTTGCAAAGCCTTGATTACATTTTAAATCAACAGGATGTATTGCAATAGCCTGTTGAACAATAACCTTTTTATTCAATGTGTTAGGAAATTAAAACCATGCTTGATCGCTTATTTATTTTATTACAATACGTATTGCCGCAGCATTTACTGTCGCGCGTGGTGGGCAAATTGGCAGAGTGCCGAACGCCTTGGCTGAAAAACTTTTTGATTAAAGCTTTTGCGGGACATTTCTTGGTGGATATGCGCGATGCGCAAGTTGAAGATGTTACCCAATACGAAAACTTTAATGCCTTTTTTACACGAGCGTTAAAAGAAGG
>CAZMQC010000206.1:0-2484 GCA_964568295.1 uncultured Spongiibacteraceae bacterium
GCGATTTCACGTAAGCGATTAGAGTTTGAGCTATTGGGAGAGCCGACCACTAAGACGATGCCGCAATCTTGCGCCAAGGTTTTTACGGCATCTTGGCGGTTTTGCGTGGCGTAACAAATATCTTCTTTGCGAGGGCCGTCAATTTCAGGAAAACGAGCGCGTAACGCGTCAATTATACGCGCAGTATCATCAACAGAAAGAGTGGTTTGGGTGATGTAAGCAAGGCGTTGTGGGTTTTTAACTACTAAATTAGCAACATCTTGCTCATCCTCTACCAAGTAGATGTCACCACCGTGGCTATAGTCATATTGCCCCATTGTGCCTTCGACTTCGGGGTGGTTTTTATGACCAATCAGCACACACTCATAACCTTGTGAGGAGTATTTAATCACTTCCATATGTACTTTGGTTACTAATGGGCAGGTCGCATCAAATACTCGCAACCCCAGTGTTTTTGCCTCATCGCGGACTGCCTGAGAAACGCCATGCGCACTAAAAATAACAATGTGCCCGCCTGGAATAGCAGGAATTTCAGTCAGTTGGTCAACAAATATAGCGCCTTTGTTGCGTAAATCATCAACCACAAACTTATTGTGTACCACCTCGTGACGTACATAAATCGGCGCACCGTAAAGTTCTAAGGCGCGGTTAACAATTTCAATTGCTCGATCAACGCCTGCGCAAAAACCGCGTGGGTTAGCGAGTGAAATTTGCAAATCGCTAGTAATCAAATCACTGGACATTCACAATCTCCACGGTGAAAACAATGTTTTTACCAGCGAGGGGGTGATTAAAATCAACCGTAACATCTTCATCATCAAACGATTGAATAACGCCTGGAATTTCATGCTGCCCCGCGTCGATAAAGGACACAATCATATTTTCTTGCAAACTATCTTCATCGAATGTGCTGCGCTTAAATTGCTGTACATTCATTGGGTTATGCGCGCCAAAACCATCTTTAGGTTCGATGATAAACGTTTGTTTGTCGCCTTGGCTAAGGCCAATTAAATGTTTTTCAAAACCCGGTAATAATGATCCGTCGCCCATGGCAAAAGTAGCTGCCTTTTTTTCAAAGTTGGAGTCAACAATATCGCCATTTTCGAGCGCTAACGAGAAATAAAGTGTAACGGTACTTGCATCATTAATCATTGTGTCACCTTGAGTCGAAGTGAGCAGAAGCTTGGCTGTTGCTGTAACAGCCAATTTTTAGATGTTTGATTTATTTTTCAGCGCTTTTAGGCTGTAAAATAATGTCTAGCATCATTAATAAAGTGCCTATAGTAATCGCACTGTCGGCAATATTAAAGGCAGGAAAATAGTGTGTGTTTTGCCAATGTACGGAAATAAAGTCAATCACATGACCAAGATAGGCGCGGTCAATCAAATTGCCAATAGCGCCCGCAATAATCAGCGCAAGGCTGTAGCGCATTAAAGCCTGCTCTTTTGGGGTGCGGGATAGCCAAACCGCAAAAACAACACTCATCACCACTGAAATAGCCAAGAAAAACCAGCGTTGCCAACCACCCGCGTCACTTAAAAAGCTAAAAGCCGCGCCACGATTGTAAAGTAGTGTCCAATCTAAAAACGGTAATACCTCAACAGGTCGAGCATAAACCAATAAAACTTCGGCGATTTGCTTGGTCATTTGATCAAGTACAATCAAGGCGATAATAATGGTAATGAGCAAGCTCGTTTTAGGCTGTTTTAAACACATCATTAAGCAAACTCTCTCTGTTCGCCGCTGCCATCAACGTTATCAACGCAACGTCCGCACAACTCAGGGTGTTGTGCATTTTTGCCGACATCAGCGCGGTGATGCCAACAGCGCACACATTTTTCATGCGCGGAAGAATTAACACTGAGTTTTAAGCCTTCAATCTCGGTGTCGATAGCATTATCTGCTTCAGTTAAGGCTTTAACGTCGGCGCTAGAGGTGATAAGTACAAAACGTAATTCGTCGCCTAATTGTTGCAAAATCGTTTGATATTTTTCATTGGCGTATAAACGCACTTCAGCACTTAAACTGCCACCAATCACGCCATCGCTACGTTGTTTTTCAAGCGCTTTATTCACCGCAGTTTTAATGGTGAGCACTGTTTGCCAAAACTCATCATTTAAGGCGCTATCAGCAGGGAGTTGAGCTAAATTTTCATACCATGTGGTTAAAAATACTGACTCTTCGCGTTCACCGGGCAATACTTGCCAAATTTCTTCGGCGGTGTAGCTTAAAATGGGCGCAATCCAGCGTACTAGGGCTTCGATAATATGGTACAAAGCAGTTTGTGCGCTGCGGCGGGCGATACTGTTTTTCTGCGTGGTATATTGACGGTCTTTGATAATATCGAGGTAGAAACCACCTAGCTCAACCACGCAGAAATTATGCAGTTTTTGATAAATTAAGTGGAATTGATATTGCTCGTAAGCCTTAATAATTTCTTCTTGTAATTGTGCTGCTTGCCCAACAATCCATGCGTCTAAGGC
>CAZMQC010000207.1:0-2474 GCA_964568295.1 uncultured Spongiibacteraceae bacterium
AAAAAAGCCCATGTTCGCAAACATGGGCTTTTTTGTTTTACATAAAACTTAGTTTAAATTAGAAGCTATAGTTCAAACTCACGCTCGCTTCTTCATCACGGCGGTAGTTACCTTTAGGTACTTTGTTATTAAAGCGCAAAGTATAGGCAACTTTCATAGAAAGGTTGCCAACAAGATTGGCTTTAACATAGGCATCAAAACGACTAAACGTATTGAAACGTGTATATTCTGAACGCAACGCTTGACCAAGTTCAGCATTAGGACTGAATTTCCAAGTAAACTCTTCCGCTAAATAACCCATACCATCGCTACGACGTTGTTTTTCAATCGCAGGTAGATTTTCTTCAATCATATCCACCGCTTGACCAGCACCCGCCTCACCCTTCAACTTCACTGTCTCAGTGTCGATAAAGTTATGACCAGCACCCAGTACCCATGAAGCGCGGAAATCAAAACCGTTAAACTGGTCTTTCTCACCCGATGCACGTAGGAACAAATAGGTATGTTTTGCCACAAAGAAATCAACCTGATCAGAAACAAAATAACGCTCAGCTACACGTCTTTTTTCGTTTTTACCGGCTGCATTTTTCTCAGAGTTCGACGTATTAGTCGCTTCTGCAACAAACGTATTTACCCATGGATTCGCATCGTAAACCAGCTTTTGCTTAGCAAATAAGGTTTCTGATTTGGTGTTACCATTGGTCCAAACATAACCTAACGAAGACTCGCCCGACCAACGGCTCTCTTTTTCTTCTGCAACCGCAACACCTGAAGCTGCCAACACAGCCAAACCTAATGCAATACGTTTCATATAAAACCTTCAATAGTTAACGTTAAAATACAGAAATTTTAAGCTAATCTTTGATTTAAAACAATTATCGTACATTACCAAACGGTACGCATGGTGCCGCCGTCCGCCACCAAAGTTGCGCCAGTAATATAGCTTGCAGCATCCGACAACAAAAACGCTGCCGCTTGCGCAAATTCTTGCGGTTCGCCATAACGCCCTAGCGGTATATTGCTACAACTGATTTGGTGCTGCTCTTCAATTGTTCGCTGATTGGCTTCTGCCTGCACTTTATCGAGGTGCTTCATGCGATCGGTGGCAATTAGTCCCGGTACCAGATTATTCACTCGAATACCGTTTTTCGCTTCGGTTTTCGATAAGCTTTTTGCCAAACTGGTAACCCCTGAACGCATCACATTCGACAACAATAAAAAATCAATCGGCTCTTTAACTGACGACGAGGTTAAGGTCAAAATACTGCCCGATTGTTGCTTGCGCATCACTGGCAATACCTCACGAATCATGCGCACAGCAGACATTAACGTGAGATTAAACGCTTCTAACCACGCAGCATCATCAAACGCATCAAACGTGCCCGCAGGCGGGCCACCAGCATTCACCACTAAGCCATCAATGCGACCATAATGCTGCACGGTTTTACTCACCCATTGCTTTATATCATCCGCATTTTTGGCATCGCATTGCACAGTTAACGCGCCTAGCGTCTCGCCTGCACTATGAATAGCAGGACTGCTAGAAGATAACGAGAGCAAAGCGCCTTCTTGCTTTAATTGTTCTGCAATCGCAAAACCTAAACCACGGCTTGCGCCCGCCACTAAAATCACTTTATTTTGCAATTTTAAATCCATAGAACTCTCCGACAGATAATAAAAAAGCCTCGACTGAGGCTTTTAAATGATTAATGTGCTGGTTTATAACGCACTGCTTTGACCGTATCGGCGCTAATCGCTGCCGCCTGATTGCCAAAGGATTGACGAATATAATTCACCACTGATGCTACTTGCTGATTATCCCAATCATCAAACGCAGGCATAGAGTATGGCTCTGGGTTATGATGAGTTGTCACGGTCAGACCACCAAGCAATACCACGCGAATAGCATTGACACCCGTTGGCTCAGTAACCGAAATATTACCCGCTAACGCAGGATAAACGCCCGTCTTACCTTCGCCTTTAGCGCCATGACAACCTGCGCAGCCTTTAGTAAACAACTGTTTGCCTTGCTCTAAATCATTGGCTTTAACAAACTTAGCCGCTGCCGCCTTTGGCGCTGGAATGGACTGTAAATAAACCGCAATGGCTTCCGCATCGGTTTTAGTTAAATGTTGTGTACTGTTATGCACTACCTCTGCCATGGGTCCTAATACGCTGCCCTTGTTCGACATACCCGTTGTTAACACAGCAACAATATCCGCTTGCGTCCAACCGTATAAATCGCCACCTTTTTGCATACTTAAATTAGGCGCATACCAGTATTGCTCAGGAATTAAACCGCCCACCAGCACCGAGCTTTGCTCAGCCGCACCTAAAGTATTACGCGTGGTATGGCACTCGTTACAATGCCCCAAACCTTCGACTAAATAAGCGCCACGGTTCCATTGTTCGCTTTGCGCAGTATTTTTTTGATATTCGCCGTCTTTAAAATAAAGTCCGCGCCAAACCAGCAA
>CAZMQC010000208.1:0-2431 GCA_964568295.1 uncultured Spongiibacteraceae bacterium
GCGGGCAATACCCTAGAACTTTTTTATTACATGAAGCTCGATTATCAGCGTGTGAATTCGCCTGCCAATGTGAAATCCTTTGAAACTGGCTATCACGGCGATATGGGCTTGGGGCATTTTGTTCTACCCACCAAGTATTTTAATGAGTGCTTTGATTTTTATAAAAATGTATTGGGTTTTGGTGAAACTGATTATATGCATTTTCATTTTTCGCCTGAACCGAATGACCCTGGTCAAGGCTTGCACTTTATGCACGTGAACAACCCACGTCACCATAGTTTGGCTATTTACCAAGATCCTAATCCGCCTGAACACAACTGTATTCACCTGATGTTTGAAGTGAAAGATGTTGATGAAGTCGGCTATTTTATTGACCGTTGTAAGAAAAATAACATCAAAATTGTTTCGAGCTTAGGCCGCCACACCAATGATTTGATGTTATCGGTCTATGTCGAAAGTCCAGCGGGTTTTGCGGTTGAATTTGGTTGCGAAGGTGTGCAATTGGATTGGGAGGACTACAAGCCAACTGAAAGCTCAGTGCCGTCTTTATGGGGACATGACTGGCAGTTTTAAACAAAATGATGATTGAAGGAATACTTATGAGTGATAACACGCAATTAATTGAACGTATTTATAGTGATGCGCGTGCTTTGGTGCCGCATCTTCGTGAGCGCCAAGCGCAAGCTGCGCAACTGCACCAGTTACCTGAAGAAACAATCCAAGCGATGCAGGATGCGGGCTTTTTCCGCATTATGCAGCCTAAGCGCTATGGTGGCTATGAATTGCCGCCGCATGTGTTTTTTGAAACCCAACAAATTCTCGCAAGTGGCTGTATGTCAACGGCATGGGTTTTGGGTGTTGTGGCGATTCATAACTGGCAAATGGGTATGTACGACGATAAGGCGCAGCAAGAGGTTTGGGGCAAAGACGATAGTACTCTGATTTCTTCTTCCTATATGCCAGTCGGTAAGGTTGAAGTGGTTGACGGCGGTTATATGCTGTCGGGTAAATGGGGTTTTTCATCAGGCTCAAAACATTGCCAGTGGGCCTTTTTAGGCGGCATGGTGCCGGGTAAAAATGGCGAAGCGCCAGATTATCGTACGTTTTTAGTGCCGCGCAGCGATTATCAAATTGTTGATAATTGGGATGTTTCAGGTTTAGAAGCAACGGGCTCGAACGATATTGTGATTGCTAGCCCTGTGTTTGTGCCTGAGCATCGAACTCATCGAGCGCAACACGGCTTTACAGGCGAAAATCCTGGTTGTGCAGTAAATGATAGCTACTTGTTCACCCTACCCTTTGGGCAGATTTTTGTTCGTGCGGTGGCTTGTTCGTCGATCGGTGCGCTACAGGCCGTGGTTGATAACTATATTGTCGCCAATAAAGACCGTGTGGGCCTGAATGATGGTAGTCGCGTAGCGCAAGACCCTAATGCGCAAATGGCGTTGGCAGAGGCTGCGGCAGCGATTAAAGAGTGTCGTGCGATTTTGAAAGAAGATTTGGACTTTTTTGTTGATCATGCGCAGCGTAAAAAAGCACCCGATATTAATGAGCGTATTGCGCGTCGTTTTAATGCGGCACGTATTTCACGTAAATGCGCGGATGCGGTGAATGATCTATTTATTGCCTGCGGCGCACAAGGCATTTTCCGCAATCATCCGCTTAATCGTGCTTGGTTAAATATTAATGCGGGACGTTCGCATGTGGCGAATAATCCCTTTAAATTTGGTCGTAATTTGGGTGGTACTATGATGGGATTGGAAAATACCGATTTCTTCTTATAAGCTATCGCTAAGCAAGTTGTCGTTGATGCGGTAGCTTGCTTGTCTCCTTATAAGTCTTGTCATTGAGAGTGTTTTACCGCCTATAATAAGCCACGGGCGATAGAGGACTTTGATAATGACCGATGCAAAAGCAGTTCAACAATTACTGGATAAACAGGCAATTAGTGATTTGGTTCACTTATATTGTCGCGCAGCCGATAGGCGCGATTATGCGTTATTAGCATCGTTGTATCATGATGATGCGATTGAGGATCACGGTAGTTTTTTCCAAGGGCTTGCGAAAGACTTTTTGCAGCAAATGCCTGCCATTCAAGAAAGTATGGCGATTTTGCATCACAATATCACTACGCTAAATCTATTTTTTGATGCTGAAAATCCTCATTATGCTGAAGGCGAGGCGTATGTATTAGCTTTTCATCAAGTAAAAACCGAGCAAGGCTTAATGGATGCAATGATTGGTGGGCGCTATTTAGATAAATATGAAAAACGCGATGGAGTCTGGAAATTTAGTTTTCGCACTATTGTGGCGGATTGGGCGAATATCAACGATCCGAGCGTTGTTGACATGAGCAATCCTATGGTCGCGGGAAGCTACATTGGAACGGCTGACTTGCAAGATCCTTCGTATCAGTTGTTACGCTTATTGA
>CAZMQC010000209.1:0-2418 GCA_964568295.1 uncultured Spongiibacteraceae bacterium
AGCTTTTTAGCCTGCTCTTGTTTGGAATATTTTTGTAATTTTGTTAAGTCGAGAGGGTAAGCATTGGCTTGTTGAAGGCTTTGTAAAAACGATTGTATCTCAGTGGCGTTTGATGCAAGTGCGCCGCGATTGGTTTCGTGCAAAACGTCGCCGATCTCGGAATCGTCACGCGCAATACATAAGACTGGAGGCTTAAAGGTTAAAAGTTGCAAGAATTTACCGGTTAAAACACCGCGCTTGTAAGCCACAGATTTGTCTAGCTCTTCAAAAACCAGATTTGCTTTAGCGTTAACTTGCTCAGTTAACAATTCATTCGGTGTAATGGGTGGCAATAGACGTACTTGGTCTTTAACGCCTATTTCTGTTGCATACGCTAAAATCTCATTTTCTAAATTTTCAGGTCCCAATGAACGCGCGACAAATGATAGGTTTGAAAATTTAAGAGCATCTAAGAGTAAAAAAACGGCATCAAGCCTTCCATTATAAAAACGGCCTGCATAGAACACATAATCCTGTTCTAAATCAGATGGTTTAGTTGCATCAGCGGTTGATGGCGTATTGTACCAACCGTTATATATAACATGCGCTGTTTTGTTATGAAGTTTGGTTATTTCGTTTGCTAAACCGCTACTTACGGTTGTTATCGTGGCGCAGTTTTTTAGCAAATACTTTTCAATTTGCATGTCAATTAAACGGATACAGTGATTTATTTGGATGCAGTCATCAATATGCAGCGCTGCTAGATCACGAAAATCAGCGATAAAAGGAACGTTGAGTTGCTTAGAAAAATAAGCTCCCGCCCACAAACAAGCAGAGGGAGCGAAACTGGTAATGATAAGGTCGAAATGATGCTGTTGTAGCTGTTCGATAAGCTGCTTATTGCGTAAATGTTTTAGATACCAAGATTTATAGGTGCTATCTACCGTGCGTAAGGCCAAGCCATGTTTCATTCTGAACGCATTAATTAACGATGGCTTTTTTTCAGAGATATAAGCAATTGCTTTGCTATCTGGGTGATCGCCAAACCGAAAAATAAATTCTTCATCTAAATGAGTAGGTAAAGAGCCTTCTGAATTTGTGGTTAAAACATATGGCTCCCAGCCTAACTGTTTTAAAAAAGGAATTAACTCAGAAAACCGCCTTGCTGCAATATTGTTTACCGGTGGGAAATGGTAACTAATGATAAGAACTTTTTTTGTCACAGCATATGGCTCATTTAAAAGAAAACACTTCGATTAGTATTGGTTGTTAGAGGTTATGTCATGCTCTGAAGTACAGACGCGATATTTTTACTTGCATTACCGCCTCCGTATAATTGAGCATCATCTTTAATTTGTTTGCCTATGCTAACCCTGACAGCATCTAAAATCTTATCGGTATCTGCGCCAGTCAAAATGTTGCCCCCGATTTCAACTAATTCAACCCACTCCGTTTGATCGCGCATGGTGATACAAGGCTTGCTAAAAAAGAAAGCTTCTTTCTGTACGCCACCGCTATCTGTTAGTACAAGCTCAGTGTGTTGCAATAACCAAATCATTTCCAGATAACCAACAGGATCAATAACTTGGCAACGTAGGTTTAATCCTAGCTGTTTGATTAATTTCTGAGTGCGAGGGTGCAAAGGGAGGATAACAGGAATAATTTCTTGATGGGTTTCGTTTAAAGCTCGAACAATTGCCGTGAGTCTTTTGGGATTGTCCGTGTTTTCTGCGCGATGCAAGGTTGCTAGCGCAAATGTTTTTGTGTGCTGTATAGCGTGTGGTTGCAGCGCTTTTTTTGCAAAAAATAATGCCGCGTCTTGCATCACGTCGCCAACATTGAGCACTTTTACCGCTTTGTTAGAAAAACCTTCTTTTTCAAGATTGCCCATTGCTGCCTGGGTTGGACAAAACAAAAGGTCACTGATCTGGTCTGTTAGAATTCGATTTACTTCTTCAGGCATTTTCATATTGAAGCTGCGTAAGCCCGCTTCAATATGAGCAACAGGGATATGTAATTTAGTGGCGGCCAAAGCGCCAGCTAAAGTGGAATTGGTATCACCGTAAACTAAAACCCTATCGGGTTTTTCTTGTAATAGAACTTTTTCAATTTCAATCAGCATGCGTCCCGTCATTTCACCGTGATGTCCTCCGTTGATATCGAGTTGATAATTAGGGCGTGGGATATTTAATTGCTCAAAAAAAATGTCTGACATATTGGTGTCGAAATGCTGTCCTGTA
The DNA here is from genome assembly GCA_964568295.1 of uncultured Spongiibacteraceae bacterium. Classification (GTDB taxonomy): domain Bacteria; phylum Pseudomonadota; class Gammaproteobacteria; order Pseudomonadales; family DT-91; genus DATCSZ01. Next base: position 2,220 of record CAZMQC010000209.1, read on the forward strand.
TGCAGCAGCACTTCACTAGTGTTGCTCAGTGTTTGAATCTCTTTAGACACAACGCTCGCTTTAACAAATTGTGGTCGCGCACCAACGATGGTTAGGATTTTTTTCATGGCATTTACATTTGAGTACCTTGTTGAATCGGCTTTTTATTCTTATAGCCGCCAGTATTCCTTAACAAGCGCATTAAGTTATGGTTTGTTTT
>CAZMQC010000210.1:0-2412 GCA_964568295.1 uncultured Spongiibacteraceae bacterium
TCTTCTTGCCGTACTTGGCTGGCTTGTTGTTTTACTTGCTCTAATCGTTCGGCAACCGCTTCTTCCGCTTGTTTCATTAAGGCCAATCGCGCAGCATTTTCGGTCGCCATAGCTTCGGCAGAAGCGCGATAAAGCCGTACAAATAAATACTGGCGAATTAAAGCTGAAAGCAGGGCATCTTCTGACAGCGTGAACATCGGCAGGCTTGTGCTTTGCCAAAGGGGTACGGGTTTAAATAACGCTTGCGGCAGGGGCAGCAAAGCGGTTTGCAAAGGTTTGCGGCTGGCTTGGTCGGCGCGTTCAGTGAACGCCAGTTGTACCTGTAATTCATTTAACGCTTGGCCTTGGCTAAATAAATGAATTTGCTGCACCAGTTGATTGGCTAAGCGACTGACCCCATCGACCGAAGCGGGTGGCATCAGCGTGAGATAAGGATTAAAACCGTGGTCTTCTAACGCGCGTTGCATACGTGCGCCGATACATAACACTTGATAATCCGCCGCTTGACATTGGCTGGCAACGCATTGGGCTACCTGCTCGTTATAGTTGCCGCATAGCCCGTGATCGGAGCCAAACACAATTAATAAGCGTTTTTGCCCATTAGCTGTTTGCTGGGCGTATTTGCCTTGGGTGCAGTAGGCAAAATTAGCAAAGCCTTGCAACAAGGTTTGTTCGTAAGCTTCAATGCTGCTTGCCGCTTGTTCGTACGGCGAAGCATTGATGGCCGACAAGGTTTTCATGGTGCGCACAATGCCGCTAATGCTGGTTAGCGTTTCGGTTTGGCGGGCTAATTGTTCGCGGGTTTCGGCCATGAATTACACCAACACCTGCTGTGCGCTGGCAATAATCTGCGCTTTTTCTTCATCGCTGAGTTTTTGTTTGTCGCGAATACGCTCATCAATAAATTGCAAATTGCGCTGCGCTTGACGGCGAATGGCACCAATTGCTTGGTTAAAGTCGGCTTCTTCGTAGTTATCCAACAAGCCTTCCATCGCCGCCATTAATACTGCAATTTGCTCTAACGCAGGCATCGGGTCGCGTTCGCCTTGGCGTAAGGCGGAACGTACCGCTGCACCCCGTTTTAAGCGTGCTTGCGTTGCTGCATCGAGGCGGGTACCAAAGCGAGCAAAGTCTTCTAATTCTTCAAACTGCGCCAAAGTCACGCGCAAGTTACCAGAAATATCACGCAATACTGGGTTTTGCGCTTTACCACCCACACGCGATACCGAAAGCCCTAAATCTACTGCAGGGAATTGGTTTTTTTGCACCAGCTTGGGTGATAAATACACCTGACCGTCGGTAATGGAAATCAAGTTGGTCGGAATGTACGCCGATAGGTTTTCTGCTTGGGTTTCCACCACGGGCAAAATAGTAATCGAGCCGTTATTTAAGCTTTGGTTAAACTGCCCGCCGCGCTCTAATAATCTTGAATGCACATAGAAAATATCACCCGGAAACGCCTCGCGCCCCGGTGGGCGGCGCAATAATAAAGACAGTTCGCGGTAGGCTTGGGCATGGTGAGTCATATCGTCCAAAATCACCAATACGTCCTTGCCCTGATAGCAAAAATACTCAGCCATCGACAGCGCAGCATAAGGTGCTAAATAAGCAAGCCCCGGTACTTCTTCATCGCCCGCATTGATAATAATGCTGCGTTCAAGCATACCGCCTTGTTCTAGCGAGCCAATAACTCTGGCAACCGCATCACCGCGCTGGCCCATCGCGCAATACACACAAATTACATCGCTGTTGATCTGATTGAGCATGGTATCAACCGCAACCGATGTTTTACCGGTTTGTCTATCGCCGATAATGAGCTGACGTTGGCCTAAACCGATAGGAATAGCGGCATCAATGGCTTTTATACCCGTTGCCAAAGGGCGTTTAACCGGGGCGCGTTGCAAGACTTTTGGCGCATCTTCTTCGACGGCGCGGTGTTGTTTGCTCGGAATCGCGCCTTTACCGTCTAAAGGTTCGCCAAGGGTGTTGACAATACGCCCCAACAAACCTTCGCCGACAGGCACACTAATAACTTTTTGGCTGCGATACACGGTTTCGCCTAAGCCGATGCGCTCACTTGGCCCTAATAAAATAACGCCCAAGCGACCGGGTTCTAAATCCATCACCACGCCTTTAACGCCGGATTCAAAAATCACCAGTTCATCAGCTAAGGCGCGATCAAGCCCTGCCACAATCGCGATACCATCGGCCACCGAGCTAACTGTGCCTAACTCGTTAAGTTGGGCATCGGGCGTGGGTAAATTCAGTAAATCATCTAACCATGAGTTGGCGGTTTGTTTATTGTCTATCATTGTGTATTAGGCTTGTTTTCTTGGCTTTGCAATAAGTCTTTTAGTTCTTGTGCATAGCTGTCGATGGTCCACAGCGCTTGTACGCCGCCAATATTCAGGC
>CAZMQC010000211.1:0-2384 GCA_964568295.1 uncultured Spongiibacteraceae bacterium
CAACAACAAGTGCAAGATATGCACTTTATGCTACAAGCAGAGGTGGTTGATCGTTTAGCCGCCAAACCCAATAGCAAAGATTATGGTCGCCTATCGGTGATTACCCAATATTACTGTCAAGTTGATAAATTGTTTTATGTGCCAGCGGGCGCATTTAACCCACCGCCGAAAGTAATGTCTGCGATTGTGCGTCTTGTGCCTCGCCCTGCGCCACTTCAAGCGGATAACATAGATACTTTTACACAAACCGTTAAAGTCAGCTTTGCCCAACGTCGCAAAACCATGCGCAACAACTTAAAAAATTGGCTTAGCACAGAACAAATTGAACAGCTTGATTTTGATTTAAGCCAACGCCCCGAACAACTTTCGCTGGATGAATTTGTTCAGTTGAGCAACCAAATTCATGCTTTGTTGTAGCTACTACGGGTAAAACGCAGCCACCATGATTGATAGCCACTGCCATTTTGATTTTGCTGAATTTGATCAAAACCGCGCAGCAATTTGGCAACGCTGCCAAGCTCTAAATATCAAGCAACTGATTATTCCTGGCACAGAGCCACAACAGTGGCAACGCGCAGCGCAAATCGCACAGCAATTCGATGGTATATACAGCGCTTGTGGCTTGCATCCTTATTTTATCAATAACGGCAACCAGCAAAATCTACAGCAAACCATACTGGATTTTATCCAAGCCAATCCGCAAATTATTGCAATTGGCGAATGCGGGCTTGATAGGCACATTCCTATCGATCAAGCCACGCAACAACAAGTTTTTACCACGCAAGTACAACTCGCGATTGAACTGGAACTACCGCTGATTATTCATGTACGCGATCAGCACAATTTATTATTACACCTGCTCAAACAGTTAAAACCCAAACAAGGCGGCGTTATTCATGGCTTTGCAGGCAGTTTTGAATTAGCGCAAAGCTACTGGCAGCTCGGTTTTTATTTGGGCATTGGCGGCGTTATTAGCTATCCGCGTGCGCAAAAAACACGTAAAGCCGTGCAACAAATGCCACTGGAAAGCCTACTGCTAGAAACCGACGCGCCCGACATGCCCTTGTGCGGGCAAGCAGCGAAAAGTAATACACCAGAAAACATTATCGCCATTGCTCAATGCCTAGCCGAGCTAAAAGGTTTATCCTTAGACGCCATCGAGCAACAAACCACCCTCAACGCCCAACGACTATTTTTCAGCCATGCCCTTTGATCCCATTGCTTTCAAAGCCAATTTCCCCCTTTTTCAGCAGGCTGAAAACCAGCATTTAGTTTATCTGGATAACGCGGCGACCACGCAAAAGCCGCAAGCCGTCATTGATGCCATCAGCCATTTTTATTGCCACAGCAACGCTAACGCGCATCGCTCAAGCCATCGCTTAGCAAGGCAAGCAACCACCCTACTTGAACAAACTCGGCAAAAAACGGCTGATTTTCTTGGCGCCAACAGCCACAAGGAAATTGTTTTTACCAGCGGCGCAACGGCCGCGCTTAACTTACTTGCCTTTAGCCTTTGCCAAAACCTGCAAGCTGGCGATGAAATCCTACTAACGGTTGCTGAACACCACGCCAACTTAGTACCTTGGCAAATGCAAGCACAGCAAAAGCAATTAAATTTACGCTTCTTACCACTGAATTTTAGCCAACAAGACCTTGAACAAGCATTAACCGAAAAAACCAAAATCATCAGTTTATGCGCCGCATCCAATGCTTTAGGCTTTTTGCATGATCTCGAATTACTGCGCCCACTGCATACCAGCGGCAACGTCAACATCGTGCTCGATGGCTCGCAAATCATTGCCCATCAACCAATTCAACTAAAGCACTTACCCTGCGATTTTTTTGTTGCCTCCGCGCATAAAATGTACGGTCCAACGGGGCTAGGTATTTTATACGGCAAAAAAGCGCTGCTTAAACAACTCCCCCCTTGGCAAACCGGCGGTGAGATGATCAAAAGCGTTAGTTTGCAGGCAGCGACTTTCGCCGAAGCACCACAGCGCTTTGAAGCAGGCACATCCAACCTTGCCGCTATTGCGGGCTTTTCTGCTTGCCTCGATTTTTGGAATACACAAGACCGCCAAGCCATGCAGCAATTTGAGCAGCAGCTTTGCGCGGAACTGCATCAAGCGCTCGCCAATATTGCGCAAATCACCCTAATAAGCCAAGCTGATCACAACGTAGGCATTGCCACTTTCGTACCCAACCAACACACCGAGCTTCATGCCGCCGATATTGCTACTCTACTTGATGAACAGGATATTGCCGTGCGCTGTGGTTTATTATGCACCGAACCGCTATGGCAACAATTACAGCAAACCTCGGTTATTCGCGTTTCGCTTGCCGCTTATAACACCTCCGCCGATATTCAGCGCCTTTGCCAAGCA
>CAZMQC010000212.1:0-2379 GCA_964568295.1 uncultured Spongiibacteraceae bacterium
CGAAAGTCTTGTTGCTTGCACATGGTAATAAACGCAGACCAGCCCGCGTGTAAATCTAAACTTTGTTGGCTAATCGCTTGCAAAAACTGCGCGGCTAATTCTGACTCGATTTGCTCAGTAACCGCTTTAAATAAGCCTTGTTTGTTACCGAAATAGTGATATACGGGGCGCGTGGTTAAGCCACAATGATTGGCGATGTCTTCAAGGCTAGCTTGTTGATAACCCTTTTCAGCAAAAATACTCCTCGCGCTTGCAATCACTTTGCTTTGTGCTTCGGCGCGGCGCTCTTGTTGGGTACGTCTAATTTTTTTCTGCATTTTGTCGTAAACAGTCTTTATTTTTTCAATTTATGTAACTATATTGCATAAATTAATTTTATTGATAGGCAGATAATATAATGAACACAGCCTTAACTAAATGTTTTTCCGAAGCAAAGTTGAATGGATTGACGTTAAAAAACCGCTTAATCAAAGCGGGTACGTTTGAAGGAATGACACCAGGCGGCAAGCCGAGTCAGCGTTTGCATGATTTTCATATGAATATCGCCAAAGGCGGTATCGCGATGACAACCTTGGGTTATTGCGCTAGCGAAGCCGATGGGCGGTTGAATGAAAATATGATGTATATGCATGATGGTATTGGCACAGAGCTTGGTGACTTGCTCGATAAACTACATCAAGCAGGCACAAAAGTTTCTGGTCAGTTGTCGCATTGTGGCGGTTTTTCTAAAAATGCCGAGTTAACCAAGCGTCGCCCAATGGGACCGAATTTTGGTTTAAATGCGCTGGGCGTGGCAAAAGGCATGTTTTTTGCCGATGCGATGCAGGAAAAAGATATTAAAGCCTTTGTGCAAAGTTATTTTGATGCGGCTACTTTTATGAAGAAAGTAGGTTTTGACGCGATTGAAATTCACTTTGGGCATGGTTATGGCTTATGCCAGTTTATTAGCCCAAAAACCAATAAGCGTTCTGATCAGTATGGCGGAAGCTTAATTAATCGTATGCGCTTACCGTTAGAAGCATTGGCAGCAGTGCGTAAAGCGGTGGGTGACGACTTTCCGATTATCGGCAAAATTAGTTTAACCGAGGGTGTGCGTGGCGGTTTGACCTATGATGATGCGGTTGAAATTTCGCGCCTGCTTGATCAAGGCGGTATTGATGGCATTGTAACTAGCGGCGGTACCAGTACCATGAATCCGATGATTATGTTCCGTGGTGATAGTGCGTTAAAGCCTATGTTAAAAGCCGAACCTAGCTTTTTGATGCGTAGCGTATTAAGACTTGCGGGCCCCGTGATGTTTAAAGACTACCCGTATGAAGAACTGTATTTTATGGAGCATGCCAAACGGGTGCGCGATGCGGTGCAGTGCAACGTAATTTATGTTGGCGGTGCGAGCTGTAATGAAAGCTTTGCCACCTTGATGAAAGAAGGTTTTGATTTTGTGCAGCTTGGTCGCTCTTTATTAAGCGATCCCGATTTACCGCTAAAAGCGCAATTAGACGCAAACTATAAAAGCCGTTGTGTGCATTGTAATGAGTGCATTGCAACCATCGAACATCCAAATGGCATTCATTGCACGAGGTTTTAATTTATGAGTAAGACGGTATTAATCACGGGCGCATTTGGCAATCTTGGCTTGATGTGTGTCGAAAGGGCGCTTTCCCAAGGTCATAAAGTACGTTGTTTGGATATTGAAAACCCGCAAACGCTTAAATTAGCCAAACAGCATGAAGGGCAAGTGGTTAGTTTTTTTGGTGATATTCGCGACAAAAATCTAATAGAGCAAGCGGTCAGTGGTGTAGATGCGATTATTCATAATGTCTCATTATTACCGCCCTTTACCGAAACAAAACCTGAGCTCGCCTATTCGATTAATGTTGAAGCAACCAAACAATTGATTGATTTGGCGAGTGCGCAGCCGAACAAGCCGGTTTTGGTGTTCCCTTCGTCGGTTACGGTGTTTGGACCAAATCCAGAAAATAATCGCTTATATAAAGCAACGGATAGTGTGCAGGCGAGTGATAACTACACTAAGCATAAACTTGAGGTGGAAGATTATATAAAAAATAGCGTAATTCCTTGGGTGATTGTGCGCGTAGGCGTATCCGTAGATGCGCGCACCATGAAAACTGATAAGGCAACGTTTTCTAAGTTATTAAGTGTGCGCGCCGATAATCCATTGGAATATGTGCATCCGAAAGATGTGGCGCTGGCAATGTGTAATGCCGTTTCTGCTGAAGAGGCACAGGGGAAGATATTATTGCTTGGTGGCGGCGGCGATTGCCGTATTGATCAATATCAGTTTCTTAAAGTTGCCTTCGCTGCCTTTGGTCTAAAATTGCCCAAAGAGGTATTCGGTACAGATAATTTCTATACGCG
>CAZMQC010000213.1:0-2376 GCA_964568295.1 uncultured Spongiibacteraceae bacterium
CGGCTCTTCCGTTTCGGCATAATCAAAACTCAGGCGGCTTACTTTGGCAATATCCGCGTAAATATGCGGCGCTAACGGAGTTTGCTTAAGCAAGGCAATCATGCCAAATAGTTCTTGCACAATCTGTTGTTTATGTAATCGCCCTTTTTCCGTTAAACCAATGCGCACCACTAGCGCCGAGCCGTTTTCATATTGCCAAGCAAGTCCTGCCGATAAAAAGTCTATCAAGCCTTGTTGTTGCAGCAATGCATGTAAACTGCCCTCGCCTTCATCGCCAAGCAAATGCGCCAGCAAACTCAAATGCTGACGACCGTCTTTTGCTGGCGCAGGCATGGGAAACAATACATTTAACTCATGCAGTTGTTTCTCAGGTTTAATACGAATCAATGTTGGCAAGGTATCTGCGGCAAACGGCGAGCGCGGCCAAACTTCACGAGCAAACTCAGCATCCTTGCGTACATCAGCAAAATGTTCACGCACCATCGCCTCAAGCTCATTTAAAGAGCGTGGCGCTAAAATTGCCAAACTCATATTATTCGCCACATAGTGCTGTTGATAGAACTGCAACAAATCCTCGCGAATCGGTGTTTTTTCGCTCGACAAAGTTTCTAGGCTGCCTACCGAAAATTTTGCCAAGGGATGTTCGGGTTGCATCAATTCACGCAACACATCTTGCTGTCTGCGTTGCTCATGCACTAAGCCGGCTTGATACTCCGAATGCACTGCGTTTTTTTCCCGCTCAACATAATCCGGATTAAACAACGGTTGCTTGAAAAAATAAGCTAAGCGATCAACCGCTTCTTCTAATGCTTGCGGCTGAATGCTGAAAAAGTAATTGGTGTGATCAAGCGCAGTGTAGGCATTATGCTGCCCGCCATTATCGGTTAAAAATTTCTGAAAGCCTTCGGCGTCAGGATATTTGCTAGTGCCTAAAAACAGCATGTGCTCTAAAAAGTGCGCCAACCCTTGCCGTCCCACAGGATCGTGACCGCTACCCACCATAACATTGGTTGACACACTGGCAACATCGGCCTGCCCATCGGCAATAAGTAATATCTTTAAGCCATTATCAAGCTGGATATAGCGATATTCTCGCGCATCGTTCAGCCCTTTGACGATATTGGACGCATCAGGTTTAATCGCCGCTGTATGGCTACATGCCACCAACAAACACGTTACCAGCCACAACGTCAGCTGCTTCATTAACACATTCTTATTTTTCAATAACATAGTGATATTCGCTTTGTTTTTGTTCCGCCACAATGAGTCTATGACCACATAAATCGACAAATTGATGAAAATCGCGCCAAGAACCGCTATCGGTTGCCCAAATTTCTACACATTCGCCTTTTTCAAGGCTCCTAATAGCTTGTTTTGCTTTTAATAAAGGCATAGGACAGGCAAGCTGTCGCGCATCAACCGATTGAACTATTTTCATACACTACTTTATATCAAGGAATTATTTAACCCGCCCGCTTTCTAATCATTCGCCAATAGCTTTTTAAAGGAAATACTGACAAAATCAATGCATCACAGGACTATCAAAACCATGCAGCCGTTACTTGTTACTTTATTATTGGCTATTTTCTGCTTTCTACCTCAAGTTCAGGCCGCCGACGAATTTAATCTGCCTGAATTGGGCAATAGCACATCTTCTATTGTTTCCAGCCAAGAAGAATATCGCCTTGGTCAATACTGGCTACGCGCTTTTCGCCAACAAGCAAGCACCGTTGACGACCCGCTATTGTACACTTATCTACATAACTTAATTCAAAACCTTGCTTTCCATAGTACGCTGAACGACAAATCGTTTGATTTAATCTTGGTTAATGATAAATCGTTCAACGCCTTTGCTGTGCCGGGGCAAGTGATTGGGGTTAACGCGGGTTTATTTTTATACGCAGACACCGAAGATCAACTCGCCTCGGTGCTTGGGCATGAGCTGGCGCATTTAAGCCAGCGCCATTACGCGAGAAGTGTTGAATCCTCAAAACAGCGCGGCCTCCTTACCTTAGCGGGCTTACTGGGCGGCTTATTAATTGCGGTCGCAGGACACGCTGACGCAGGCTTTGCCGCTATTAGCGCAACCCAAGCGGCCGCTATTAGCAATCAGCTCAAATACAGTCGCATTCACGAGCAAGAAGCCGACCGCGTCGGTATTCATACCCTTGCATCAGCGGGCTATAATCCCAATGCCATGGCACAAATGTTTCAACACTTGCTGGTATTAACCCGTTATCGTCAAGACTTTAAAGATTTTGAATTTTTACTCACCCACCCGATTACCGATAGCCGAGTTGCTGATTCATTAAACATGGCCAAGCAATACCCTGCCACTCTTGATAAAGACAGCCTTGCTTTTCATTTGATGAAAGC
>CAZMQC010000214.1:0-2352 GCA_964568295.1 uncultured Spongiibacteraceae bacterium
ATTTTGTTGAATATGGCGAGGGGCGGCATTGTTAACGAGCAAGCCCTGTTAAATGCCTTACAAAATAAAATTATTGCAGCGGCGGCAACTGATGTTTTAAGCCAAGAGCCGCCTCAAGCAGACCATCCACTGTTGCACTATCAAGGCGAAAACTTATTGATAACCCCGCATATTGCTTGGGCAAGCCAAGAAGCAAGGCAAGATTTATTGCGGCAAGTGGTAGCGATTATAGAGGCGTTTCAACAAGGGCAATGTTTGAATTCGGTGATTCCCGCATGAGTGATTTAGAACAACAAGTGATTGAATTACAAACCCAACTGGCTTTTCAGGAAGATTTATTAGACAGTTTGAACCAAACCGTTAGCCAGCAACAACAGGCTATTTTGCAGCTCCAATCGCAACTGCAACGCTTGTTAACTGAGATTAAAGATATTATGGAAGAATCGAGCCGTGGCTCTGATTATAGCCGTTTACTGGAAGCTGAGAAGCCGCCGCATTATTGAGAAGTCTGAGAGTGTAGGCGTTAGAGAATGGATAGGTAAAAAAATAGCCGCGTTTGCGGCTATTTTTGTATTATTTGCCAGTGGCTATGCCTTTGATAACCAAAAAGCCTGCTGTGCCATAAAACGCTGCACCGATTAATACCGCAATAATGGTTACTACGATGCCACCTGTACCGCCAGCAACAATTAAACCAAACGCAACCAAGAAAGCGAGTGGGATAGCACAGGCAATAACAGCCAAAATAACTGCAAGATTGAACATAACACTTACCTTTTCTAAGGGTTCAAAATAATGGGCACATTTTGCTGCAAAACATAAAAAAATTCAAGTTTGCGGATGCCCAATATATTGATCTAAACCATAAATTAAACTAATTCTTTACGTAATTGCGCGGCTGATTTTATTGATAACAAGCCAGGTGCAACATCTAACGCAGTTTTAGCGCCAAATTGCTGTTGCTGGTTTAAGCGATAGCAAGCTCTGGCGTAGGCTACAATTACGCTCGCGGTAAATTCTGGGTTGCTGTCTAATTGAATTGAATATTCAATCACTTGTTTGTGTTGTTCGGACGTATTGCCGCTGCGAATAACAAAGCCGCCATGTGGCATACGGTTATGCTCGCGTTGCAACGTTGCCTCATCAATAAAATGTACCGTGGTATCGTAATCGGCAAAATAATTCGGCATGGTTTTAATGGCTTGCTCAACCGTTTGGCTGTCTGCGCCTTGCTCTAACACTACGTAACATTCGCGTGTATGTTTTTCGCGTGTGCTGAGTTGTGGGCGCGAGCCGCTGCGTACTTCATCAATCGCAATGGACGAGGGTATGGTGTATTGCACACCCGCTTTGACGCCCTCTACGCGGCGCACAGCATCGGAGTGCCCTTGGCTTAAACCTTTGCCCCAAAACGTATAAGTGTCGCCATCGGGTAATAATACTTCACCAAATAAGCGGTTGATTGAAAAGACGCCTGGATCCCAGCCGATGGAGATTAATGCAGTTTTGTCATTTTTTTGCGCGGGTGCATCGACGTTATCAAAATATTCAGGGATTTTGGCATGGGTATCGAAACTATCAACAATATTAAATAGCGCAGCCATGGCAGGACCTTGTACAGGCAGGTCATCTTTAGAGCCACCACATAGAATTAATACGTCAATTTTGTCGGTAAAGTTGGCAATGTCATCAACAGGATAAACAGGTACATTGGCGGTGAGCGGTTGAATGGATTGAGCAGGGCGACGAGAAAAAATAGCGACCAATTGCATGTCGGGATTTTTGCTAATGGCGGTCTCAACGCCGCGCCCTAAGTTGCCGTGGCCCAAAATGCCGATGCGGATAGCGTGTGTCATGGTTGCTCCTAAAGGTGTCAATGGCAGAGCTTGTTAGCAAGTTCTGAAAAGCGTTTTGAGTTTGTATAGCTTGCCGCCAAGCTCAAAACAGCGCGGTATTATAAACGCTTGGAATGCAGATTTTAACAAAAGTCTGTGAATTGTAAGAATTGAAGCAGTTGAAATCAGCGTGGAGATTTTGCTGATTTCAAAAAATATTTAGACTTGAACTTACAGTTGCTGGTTTTAAAGGTGTGATTGTCAACTTAAACCTGAGCTAAAACAGCTTAATCATCAGGCAAAATAAATTTCGCTTTACCTGAGCTGGATTTGCTGCTGAGGTCAAAATCCAGCGGTGCCAGCTCTAAAGACAAGCCAGAATTGGTTACAAATGGCGATGGTTTTTCGGGTTTAACCGCTAGATTAAAGGGCTGCACTGGTTTACTCACGATGTCGGGGCGTACCTCTTTTAACCAACTAGGAATATTGTCATCTTGTTTTTTTACTGGTTGGTCAG
>CAZMQC010000215.1:0-2276 GCA_964568295.1 uncultured Spongiibacteraceae bacterium
GATTAAGCATCATATCCGCACATTTTTCGCCAATCATCATGGCTGGCGCGTTGGTATTGCCAGTCAAAATGGTTGGCATAATTGACGCATCGGCAACGCGTAGATTTTCAATGCCATGTACACGTAATTGGCTATCGACTACTGCAAGCTCGTCATTGCCCATTTTGCAGCTGCCGACAGGGTGATAAACCGTTTCAGTGCATTGCGCAATGGCCTTGCGGATTTCTTCGTCGGTTTGTACGTGAGCACCAGGGCTGATTTCTTCGGTGATTAAGCCATTCCACGCTTTGGCTTGCATAAGCTCGCGTAGTTTTTTAAATGCCTTAACCAACACGTCCCAATCGGCTTCTTCAGCAGCAAAATTAAAGTCCACTAAGGGTTTTGCTAACGGATCGTTATTGGCAGGTTTTATCGTGCCACGGCTTTTGGGATGCAGTTGGCAGGCATGTAGGGTTACGCCGTGCTGATCGGGTAGCTTATCGGTTAAACCTGTCATATTGCAGGGTACAAAGTGCATTTGAATATCAGGTTTGGGTAGTGATTCATCGGATTTTATAAATGAACCCGCTTCAATATTATTAAAGCTCGCCACGCCTTTTTTATGCACAAAATAATCCCATGCCACTTTGATATTGCGCGGAAACTTGTCCATGCCGTTCAAGGTAATCGGTTCTTTGCAAGCGTAGCGCATGAGAACGTCAAGGTGGTCTTGCAGGTTTTTGCCTACGCCAGGCAACTCGTGCAATACAGCGATGCCAGCTTGTTCAAGATCTTGTTTGTCGCCGATGCCTGAAACTTGCAGAATATGCGGGCTTTTTATTGCGCCAGCGCTTAATACGATTTCCTTGTTGGCTTTAACTTCGATGGTTTTGCTACCTTTTTTGTAGATAACGCCGACCGCTTTTTTACCTTCTAATACAATCTTGGTTACATTGGCGCTGGTTTCAATGGTTAGATTGGAGCGCTTGCGTACTTCTTTGGATAAGAACGCAGCCGATGAACTCCAGCGCTTACCATCTTTGATGGTGGCATGGAAGCGGCCGAAACCTTCTTGATTGGCACCGTTAAAATCGTCATTTAAAGGGTAGCCTAGTTCAACGCCAGCTTTGATAAAGTTGTCGTATAAAGGGTTGTCGCCAGGCGCTTCGGAAACGCGTAACTCGCCGCCTGCGCCGTGAAACTCATTGGCGCCGCGATTAAAATCTTCAAATTTTTTGAAATAAGGCAAGACGTCTTTATAAGCCCAACCTTCATTACCAGCTGCTGCCCACTCGTCATAATCTTGGGCGTTGCCACGAATATAAACCATGCCGTTCGCAGAGCTTGAACCGCCTAAGGTTTTGCCGCGCGGAATAACGTATTGACGACCCCATAGGTTTTTTTGTGGCGTTGACTCGAATTTCCAGTTCAATTGATCACTTTTTAACACTTCAGCGCAACCGCCAGGCATATAAATAATGGCATTAAATAGCGGGTTGGTGTCGCTAGGGCCTGCTTCGAGTAGCAAAACTTTGTTAGCAGGGTTGGCAGATAAACGGTTAGCCAATACGCAGCCAGCGGAACCAGCGCCAATAACGATATAGTCGAACATAAGAAACCTTATCGAATTATTATTAAAATAAAAATAGGGGTGTATTAAACCATAGCGGGGTGAAATTGTGCAGACCGATTACTTGACTTGTAATAAATTGTTAGCATAAAAAAGTTAATTTTTATTCACAACTTGATTGGTTTTGATTATAATTACCGACGTGTAATAGTTTTAAAAAGAATAAGCGGCTATTACACCATTCTCGATGGCTTAAAGAGGTATAACGATGAATAATAAAGAACCTGCATTCACCATCATCGATCGCGAAAAAGATCGTCAATCTATCGCGAATCAAGTCGAAGCTTTTTTGGCTAAAGGAGGAAAAATAGAAGTGTTAAGTTCTGTTTTTGATAGGCAAACCGACCCTAAATGCCGCGTTGCGGATGATTTAAACTTATTTCACTAAATCTATTCTGAACTTAGCCCCAATTCGGGGCTAGCGTGCCCGCTTGAATGGAAGACTAAGTGGATAAATATCCGCTAGGTCTTTGTCTCCCTAATTTTTGATTGTATTTTTGCGTTAATTACCTAGAATCATGGCTTTCTTATGAATAATGGAGAAAGTTATGAGCGACTATCAAATTCTACATAATCCGCGCTGTTCCAAATCGCGCGAAACCTTGGCGATTTTAGAAAGCAAAGGCATTAGCCCTGAAATTATTTTGTATTTAGAAGATGCGCCAAC
>CAZMQC010000216.1:0-2274 GCA_964568295.1 uncultured Spongiibacteraceae bacterium
CCAGTGTTTTATGCGTTGGAGCGCGTCAAGGCGGAAGAAATCACCGATTATATGGGGCTAGCCGATGAAAAGTGGCGGGGACGGATTTGCGTGCGTTCCTCTGATAATATTTATAATCAATCCATGGTTGCGGCACTCATTCATCATCATGGCGAGCAGCAAACCGAAGCTTGGGCGAAGCAGCTTGTTGCTAATTTTGCGCGAAAACCGATCGGTGGCGACCGCGACCAAATTCATGCGATTGCTTCTGGGCAATGTGATTTAGCGATTGCGAATACTTACTATTTTGGCCGTATGTTCAATAGTGATGATGTTACCGATAGAAATACAGTTGGCAAAGTTGGCGTTGCATGGGTTGCGCAAGATGGCTACGGTACACACGTTAACGTATCGGGTATTGGCATGACCAAACATGCTAAAAATAAAGATAATGCCTTACAGCTCATGCGCTTTTTAAGCCAAAAATCGGCACAAACCTGGTATGCGCAAGCTAATGCTGAATATCCGATTAACGCCGAAGCACAATGGGGCGAAACCTTGCAAAGCTGGGGGCAATTTAAAGCAGATAATATTTCGATGAGCATTCTGGGGGAAAACAATGCTGCTGCCGTTCGCCTCATGGACCGAGCGGGCTGGAGATAGTTGAGTGGACTTGTGCAAACACAACGCGCCCAGTGCCAAACGATGGTTTACATTCAGTATTCCCTTGGCGGCTTTGTTGGTTTGCACACCGTTAATGGTGGTGGCTGCGAGTTTCTTTACTGGATTAATGGGAGATGAGCAGCGCCAAGTGTTGCAGCACTTATACGCCACGGTACTCGGTGAATATGTTAAACATAGCCTGATACTGGTTGTTGGCGTTGGTGTTTTAGTCATTACGATAGGCGTTAGCGCCGCTTGGTTGACCACGTATTATCGTTTTCCTGGTGTAAATTGGCTGCAATGGGCGCTGCTATTGCCGTTAGCGATGCCAGCTTATATTACCGCTTATGCCTATGGCGATATATTCAGCTTTGCAGGCCCCGTGCAAAGCACGTTACGCCAGTTAATGGGCTGGCATTATTTCCCCGAAGTGCGTTCTATGTCTGGCGCGATTGTGGTGATGGGCTTGGTGTTGTTTCCCTATGTTTATTTGATTACCCGCGCGGCTTTTATTGAACAATCGAGAACTGCGATGGAGGCAAGTCGTACCTTGGGGTTAAATGTTCGGCAAAGTTTTTTTCGGGTTTCGCTACCCATGGCGCGTCCAGCTATTATTACCGGAACCAGCCTTGCGCTAATGGAAACCCTCGCGGATTACGGCACGGTGCAGTTTTATGGGGTAACGACCTTTACCACAGGTATTTTTCGCACATGGTACGGTATG
Source organism: uncultured Spongiibacteraceae bacterium (assembly GCA_964568295.1). Classification (GTDB taxonomy): domain Bacteria; phylum Pseudomonadota; class Gammaproteobacteria; order Pseudomonadales; family DT-91; genus DATCSZ01. The sequence goes on from CAZMQC010000216.1 coordinate 1,367, forward strand.
GGCGATAAAACGGCGGCCTTACAGCTTGCCAGTATTCTGTTGACGGCGGTTATGTTATTGCTATTTATGGAGCGGCTCTCACGCAAACAATCGCGTTATCATCAAGCAGGACGGCATAAACCCGCGAGTAATGCGATTCAGCTCACGGGTGGTAAAGCTTTGCTGGCCTTTTTATGTTGTTTCCTACCGATTTTATTTGGATTTATCCTACCTGCGTTGCAACTCATCGCTTGGTCAATGCAGCAATTTTCTATTTGGCTCAGTCCTGAATTTTGGCGCTTGGTTGCCAATAGCGTTAGTCTCGCCATCGCTGCTGCGGGTATAACGGTGTTGCTTGCCTTATGGCTTTGTTATGGCAAACGTGTGATTAATCAAAATCAACACGGTCATCGTGCGTTTAAGCATCATATCACTGCGCTATCGGTGCACTTTGCTTCTTTAGGTTATGCGATTCCAGGTGTTGTGATTGCGGTAGGGGTGATGGTGCCATTCAGTTGGTTAGACCAGTGTATTGCCTTGTTAAGCCAAACGTTATTCAGCTATCAAACAGGGCTCATTTTATCAGGTACAGTCTTGGCTTTGTTATTTGCTTATACCGTGCGATTTTTATCTATTTCGATACAAACTGTTGATAGCGGTCTGAGTCAAATCAGCGCATCGATGGATGATAGCGCGCGCATTTTAGGACTTAATGACACACAAGTGCTGCAACGCATTCACTTTCCTTTGTTGCGAACCAGTTTGCTGAGTGCGGCTATTTTGGTGTTCGTTGATGTGTTAAAAGAGCTACCTGCCACCTTGGTTTTACGTCCTTTTGACTTTAATACCTTAGCGGTTCGCACCTTTGAAATGGCGGGTGATGAACGTTTGTCGGAAGCGGGGCCAGCGGCGTTAATGATTGTTTTAGC
>CAZMQC010000217.1:0-2261 GCA_964568295.1 uncultured Spongiibacteraceae bacterium
AAACCTGCGGGTTTATTGATCAGTAAAACGCTATCATCTTCATAAACGATTTCAAGTTCTATCGGCTGCGCTAATTCTTCGTCCACTTCAATGGCAAGCTGGGCGTTTAAACGTAAAACCTGCCCTTCGTATAGTTTTTCCTTACCTTTGCAAATCTTGTAGTCCACGGTTAATTCGCCGTTCTTAATCCACTTTTGCAAGCGCGAGCGGGAGTAGTCGGAAAACAGTTCGGACGCGATGAAGTCAAAGCGTTCGCCTTCATATTGCTCTGGCACAACCGCTTGTAATTGTACTTCTTGAGTATTTTGCATAATTGTTAACTTTTCGTTCAATCTGATGTTTGGGTTTAGAGCCAGTCTATGATTTAATAGCGCATCAAAACTTTAAAATAAAAATAGAGATTTACCATGCGGCGCTTGCTAATTTTGTCTTTGATTCTCACGGGTTACTTTACTATTACTGCTTGTTCAAGCAATCAAAATCGTTACGAAACCTTGTCAGAGGAAGAATTATATCAGGAAGCACATCAAAATATGATTGCAAGACGTTATCATCGTGCGCAAGAAGCTTATCAGGCGATAGAAAACCGCTTCCCGTTTGGGCAATATGCCGAACAATCGCAGCTAGAGCTTATCACAGCTTATTATAAAAACTCAGAATTTGATCGTGCGGTTGCCGCCGCCGAGCGTTTTATCCGCTTACACCCTGATAATCCAGAAGTGGACTTTGCTTATTATTACAAAGGGCTTTCCAATTACGACGCTAACCGTACCTTGATTGACCGCTTCTTTAGTATTGATTTAAGCAAGCGCGATCCGGGCGCGGCGCGTAACTCTTATAACGATTTCGCCACCTTGGTAAGTAAATTCCCCGACAGCCGTTTTGCTGCAGATTCGCGTTCGCGCATGACGTTTTTGCGTAATCTATTAGCGCGACACGAAATTCATGTGGCTAACTACTATTTCAAACGCGGCGCTTATACCGCAGCGGCAAACCGTGGACGTTATACGGTTGAGCACTACCAAGAAACGCCGGCAGTGAGTGATGGTTTGGCGATCATGGTACAAGCTTACCGTTTATTGGATATGAAAGATTTGGCCGATAAAAGCTTAACAGTTTTACGTCAAAACTACCCTAACCACGAATCGTTAGATAAAAACGGCAACTTTATTGATAAATTCTCGTTGGAAGCGGCTGAGCAATCACGTTTAAATCGCGCGACCTTAGGTGTTTTAGATCAGCAAGCCCCACCTGAGTTTGATAATCGCAAAAGTAAGTAGTTATGAGTAGTTCTGCGGCTATTATTGCAGCCCTAAAAGTTTTGCCTAATATTGATCCCGCCTTTGAAATTCAACGGCGGGTTTCTTTTATTAAGCGCCAGTTGCAAGGCAGCGGTTTGCTGCATTTGGTGCTGGGTATTAGCGGTGGTGTTGATTCAACATTATGTGGACGTCTTGCGCAACTAGCAGTGAATGAATTGCGGCAAGAAACCGGTAAAGATTATCGCTTTGTGGCGTTGCGTCTGCCGTATTCTACTCAACGCGATGAAGATGATGCGCAACAAGCCTTGGCATTTATTCAGCCGAGCGTGACTTATACCGTTAACATTCAAGCAGCCAGCGATGCGATTGATACCAGCGTTCAGCAAGCTTTAGCCTCCGAGCTGGCGGGCAAAAGCATTGCCAATATGGATTTTATTAAAGGCAATGTTAAAGCGCGACAACGCATGATTGTGCAATATGAAGTTGCGGCCTTATTGGGCGGCTTGGTATTGGGAACCGATCATGCGGCGGAGAATCTAACGGGCTTCTATACCAAATGGGGCGATGGCGCGTGTGATCTTGCGCCGTTATTTGGTTTGAATAAACGACAAATTCGCCAATTGAGTTTGTTTTTGGGCGCAAGCGATGCCTTGGTATTTAAAGTGCCAACGGCCGATTTAGAAAGCGATACGCCCTTAAAACCTGATGAATTAGCGCTAGGCGTTGCTTATGATGAGATTGACGATTTTCTGGAAGGAAAGCCCGTTAGCGATGCCATTCGTCAAAAAATGATTGATTTTTACCAACGTAGCCAACATAAACGCCAACCAATACCGACTATTTATGACCAGTACTAATAAACCCGGCCGCACAGGGCTTTCTCGCATTTTTTGGGCAACGCATTATTCTTGGTTAGGCATTAAAGCCGCGTGGAAAAACGAAGCGGCGTTTCGCCAAGAGTTGTGCCTAATGTTAATCATGGTGCCAGCGGCATTTTGG
>CAZMQC010000218.1:0-2246 GCA_964568295.1 uncultured Spongiibacteraceae bacterium
AGCCAAATAAGCGTTAAAGCCAATAAGCGATTGCCCGAAATACTACGAACGCCAGTCCATGTTTGCACAGCAGTTAATAAAAAGCCTGCAATAATCACCGCGCCAAAACCAAAAATAAGTTCATGACGATGCCAAGCAAACCAGCCGCCAAGTGGATGAATAGCGGTGAGTTTACCCGATAAACCAGCAATCCATAGTGGAATAGCGATTAAGGCGAATAAAGCACCAAGAAAGAAAAAAGGCCGGAAGCCTAAGCGTAAAAAAGCAGGGATTTTTAGCGCTTCGCTGCGTTCATTGATGAGCATATAACACTCCGATATAATACTTGAGTAATTTACTCGGAATTATACGCTTAAGCTCGAAAATTAGTCCACTTTAAATGAACCTTTTAAAGGGGTGACGGTCTTACTTGGCAGTGTTAAAATGGTTCGAAAGCCAAGTTAACAAGCACTTTAATAGTTTGTTTTGAGTAGTAAGGAGAAGGTTAAATGAGTACAGAATTGCAAGTTGTACCTGTTTTAGCACCCGGTAGTGATTTAACAAGCTATATGCAGGCAATCAACAGTATTGCTATTTTGACTGCTGAAGAAGAAAAAGATTTAGCAGAAGCTTATTTTTATCAACAAGATTTAGAAGCTGCGCGTCAATTAGTCATGTCGCATCTACGCTTCGTGGTGCATTTAGCCAAAACATATAACGGTTATGGTTTGCCGATTGCTGATTTAGTGCAAGAAGGCAATATCGGTTTGATGAAAGCGGTTAAGCGTTTTGATCCTAGCAAGGGTGTGCGTTTGGTCTCTTTTGCGGTGCACTGGATTAAAGCTGAAATTCACGAATATGTGTTACGCAACTGGCGTATCGTCAAAGTGGCAACAACCAAAGCGCAACGTAAATTATTTTTCAACTTGCGTAGCTCGAAAAAAAGCTTAACGTGGTTAAGTCATGAAGAAGCGCAAGCGATGGCCGATGATTTAGGTGTCGATATTCGCGATGTGCAAAATATGGAAGGGCGCTTATCGGCGGTTGATATGGCGTTTGATGCAGGCGACGATGATGACGATAGCTATGTTGCGCCATCTAGTTTTTTAGAAGATAGCCGCTACGACCCAGCACGTTTATTGGAGAATGACAATTGGGAAGACAGTAATAATCAAAGTCTTTACCAAGCGTTAGAAAGCCTAGACGAACGTAGCCGTGATATTATTCAACGCCGCTGGTTGAATGATGATAAAGCAACATTGCACGAGCTGGCTGATGAGTATCAAGTGTCAGCAGAACGTATTCGTCAGTTAGAAAAAAATGCCATGAACAAAGTTAAGGCGTTGATGGTTGTTTAATCGACCCACACATTATCCTGTCGAAAGTCGAGAGGTTGAGCATCTTATTCAAGGCTCAACCTTTCGGTTATTCCCCCTAAGCCACCGTGATATAAAAGCTTGTTAGTTTCTGATTTATTGGCACCTATTTGGTATTCGCGCAATGGAAAATAATTGTCTTGTTATAGAAAAGCTCAATGAGCAAGCTATGCTGGCGTTGGCAGCAAAGATGGCAAAACACTTGCCTGCAAGAACGGTTATTTATCTTGAGGGTACGCTGGGTGCGGGGAAAACCACGTTTAGTCGAGGCTTAATTCAAGCGCTAGGACATCAAGGCGCGGTTAAAAGTCCTACTTATACCTTAGTCGAACCGTATAAAAATACGCAGCCGCCTGTTTATCATTTTGACTTGTATCGTTTGGCTGACCCAGAAGAGCTTGAATATATTGGTATTCGTGACTATATCGACGAATCAGCGATTTTTTTAATTGAATGGGCAGAATGCGGTAAAGGTTTTTTGCCGCAGCCTGATTTGCGTATCAATATTGAGTTGGATGGCCCCGAAACACGGCGCTTGAGTATTTATGCTGAACGCTCGAATATGCATGATTTTTTAACGCTGATTGCTTGACATTCAAAGGCTTAGTGTGGAAACTTCAAGTAATTGACTGATAGTTGCTTATAATCTCAAGAAATGATGCAGCGAATGACCCCACAATTTTTCAAAAACTTCATTCTATTTGGCTTGCTCTGGGCGGTCGCGTGGACGGCTTACGCAGCGAATGTTCACGATGTGCGCATGTGGCGCTCGCCTGATAATACACGTATTGTTTTTGACCTTGATCGAGCTGCCGAACACAAAGTTTTTGTTCTGCAAAATCCAAATCGAGTGGTGATGGATATTAAAGGTGGCAAGCTGGCAGCCCAAAC
>CAZMQC010000219.1:0-2234 GCA_964568295.1 uncultured Spongiibacteraceae bacterium
TCGTCAATGCGCCAATCAGGAATAAAGCGAAAATATTGCTTTAAGTCGTTAATTTCAAACAGCCAGTGATCAACTGCTTGTACGAGCAGCGTCCAGTTTTTTTCGGGTAGGGTGCTGTAATGATCTTCGGCAAATGGACCGTGCTGCACTTCCCATTCTTGCTCGCTGTGTTGAATGAAAATGCGCGATTCGGCTTCTTCTTCCAAAGACAGCCCAGCTAAGTCATCGGCATCTAAAGGTGGTTTGTAGTGGGGAATGGCTTTGCCGATAAATAGGTGTTGTTTTTGCCAAAACTGTTCTAAGAAGTCTTTTTGACTGAAATTTTGTAAGGTCATAGTTCGATGGAGTATTTAAGGGTTGGAAGTATCAGCCTTATGCACGAGAGGGTGTGTAAGGCTGATACGAAGGCATTAAATGGCTTTTGCTTGCGCAACTGCGTTGCCGATATAACTTGCAGGCGTCATGGCTAATAGCTCGGCTTTAGCGCTTTCTGGCAAGTTAAGCGACTGAATGAAGTCTTGCATCATGTCGCGTGTCATGGCTTTACCGCGCGTAAACTCTTTCAGTTTTTCATACGGTTGTTCAATGCCGTAACGACGCATCACGGTTTGAATGGCTTCCGCTAACACTTCCCAAGCATTATCCAAATCAGCAGCTAATGCGGCTGGGTTAACTTCAAGCTTGTTTAAGCCTTTTAAGGTCGCTTGATAAGCAATTAAGCTATGAGCTAAACCAACGCCTAAGTTACGCAAAACGGTAGAGTCGGTTAAATCGCGCTGCCAACGAGAAATCGGCAATTTGCTGGCTAAGTGCTGCATGATAGCGTTTGCAATGCCTAAGTTACCTTCGGAGTTTTCAAAATCAATCGGATTAACTTTGTGCGGCATGGTCGATGAACCCACTTCGCCAGCAATGGTTTTTTGCTTGAAGTAACCTAATGAAATATAGCCCCAAATATCGCGGTCTAGGTCGATTAAAATAGTGTTCAAACGCGCATAAGCATCATAAAGCTCAGCAATATAATCATGCGGTTCAATTTGCGTGGTGTAAGGGTTCCAAGTAATGCCCAAGCTTTCCACAAACGCTTTAGCATTGGCTTGCCAATCAACTTCAGGGTAAGTGGCTAAATGGGCGTTGTAGTTACCCACCGCGCCATTAATTTTACCTAGGATTTCGACTTGGTTAATTTGTTTAACTTGGCGCTGTAAGCGATAAACCACGTTGGCTAATTCTTTACCCACGGTGGTTGGGCTAGCGGTTTGACCGTGCGTGCGTGACAACATTGGCATTTCCGCTAGTTCTAGCGCTAATACTTTTAAGCGCTCAATTACTGCATCAATATCGCTTGCCATGGCTTTGCGACCTTCGCTTAGCATTAATGCGTGCGATAGGTTGTTAATATCTTCTGAGGTACAAGCAAAGTGAATAAATTCAGTCACGGCGTTAAGTTCTGCATTTGCCGCGATTTTTTCTTTTAAGAAATACTCAACCGCTTTAACGTCGTGATTGGTGGTGCGCTCGATGTCTTTAATACGCGCTGCATCTGTTTCGTTAAAGTTGGTCACAATCGCATCTAAAAAAGCATTGGCTGCGCTGCTGAATGCGGGTACTTCGGCGATGCCTGCATGTTGCGCTAATTGTTGTAACCAACGCACTTCAACGGTTACGCGAAACTTAATTAAGCCAAACTCACTGAAAATAGGACGTAGTTTGTCGGTTTTGCTGCCATAACGGCCATCAACGGGAGAAAGTGCATTCAGTGCTGTTAATGTCATTGGATTACCTTAATTTACAGAGGAAAGTTGATTCAGTAATTGTTTGCTGAGTTTTTCGATACTGCCACGGGCAAAAATAAACTGCCATTTGCTACCGCCGACTTGACGCCAAAGTCGAGCGGCGCGCACACCCGCTAAAAGCAAGCTGCGAATTTTATCACTGTTGGCGGTTTGTGTCAGATGTTCGCGGTCGCCGACTACTTGAATGCGAAACGCCAGCGTGCTGAGTGTGTCTTGGTAAACACCGGATAGGCGATTAAATTTATCGTTGGGATTGTCGGAAAAAGCCAAACCTGTTTGTACGTGCTGTAAACGGCGACCGATGTCAGCTAGCATGTCGGGGCGTTTGTTTAGTTGTGCATCAACCGCTAAAAGGCTGATAACGTAACGAGTAATATCTTCGTTTTGTTTGTCGCTGGCTAATTGCGTCAAACCTAAGCGTAAATTGGCTAAGTCGCC
>CAZMQC010000220.1:0-2218 GCA_964568295.1 uncultured Spongiibacteraceae bacterium
GCGGGAATAAGAGGTAAAGAAGTCATGTTAAATTTTGAAATAGCATTATATTTGTGATACAACAATCAGCATTAATCGATGCGCTGGCTTATAATCTAGCGCTTGTTTTTAGGATTATGTGGATATCTTGCAATATGACAATAAGAAAAATCAGTTTTTTACTCTTTTGTTGGTTTTTTAGTTTTTCAGCCTACGCAACGGATTCAAGCAAATTGCAATTAAATGGTATGGCAAGCTACTGGTCAGGTGCTACTGAGGTTTATATTGCAGCGCTTTTGGTAGAAAAAACGGCAAATAATGCACAGTCTATTTTAGACAGCCAGCAAAGTAAGCGTATGGATATTCGCATTACCGCTAAGCAATGGCGCGAGCGCAATATTGAAAGGGAATGGCGCGCGGCGATTGGACTTAACAATTCGGCCAGTGTTAATGAACAGTTTGATAAAGACTTATTAGCATTTTATTCCTTGTTCAAAGGTCCATTGTTGGAAGGCGACCGCTTAGTTATTGACTATACTCCGAAAAAGGCTGAGCTTAGCCTTAATGGTGTGCAGTTGATGGTTTTTGCTAAACCCGAATTTTTCAATGTCTTATTGCGCACATGGTTAGGTCCGCAACCGCCGTATGCCAGCTTTCCTGATCAGATTTTAGGCAAAGACAATGGCGCTCTTGCTGAATTGCAAACGCGTTTTCGTGCGGCCAATGCTTCGGTATCGCGTCGCGCAGAAGTCGAACAATGGTTAATGGCGGATAGCAGCCAAAACCAAGCAAGCTTCGATGGAGAAGAAGTTGAAGTAGCAAAAAATATGTACCGTTTAGAAATGACTCGCTCAATTATGCGTAAGGTTATTTATCCATCGCGTTCGTTACGTGCTAAAGAGTCTGGCACAAGTCTTGTGAAAGTTCGTTTGGATAATAAAGGTAGTTTATTAAGCAGCGTTATTCAGGAAAGTAGCGGCGCGGAAAATTTAGATGCTGCAGCCATGAAAGCGATTGAACATACTCGTTTTGCACACTTCCCAGCGGCTGTAAGTGATACCGAGCTAGAGTTTTTAGTTCCCGTTCGTTTTGTCTTGCCTTAGTCTTTACCGCATTGCTCAGGACGAGCAGCTTAAAACCAATCCTTTGCCACCTGCGGGTGGCTTTTTGCTTAAATAATCCAGTCGCTTTTCGTGTGCAACAAAAGGCTGTTGCAATACCTGTAACAAATCGTTGAGCAGTTGGTTGTCGCCTTTTTCTGCTTGTTCAATGGCTTGCTGCGCGAGGTAATTACGCAAAACATATTTAGGATTTTTGCTTTGCATCAGTGTCATTCGTTGACCATCCTCAAGCGCTTGCTGTGCTAAGCGTTGGCGGTAGTGGTTAAGCCAGTTTAAAAATAAATCGCGCTGTACAAAGTCATCGGCTAATTGATTAAGCTCAGTTAGCGGCGTTTCGCTTAATTGGCGTAAGAACCAATGATAATCCACTTGTTCGCTGATCATAAATTGGAAAAAACCAGATAAGAACGCATCGTCTTGTTGAGCTTGAGTAGGCAATATCCCTAATTTTTCCAGCATTTGTTTTTGATAATGCTTAGCTAATGTTGGTTCATATTGCGCTAGGGCTTGTTTTAAATCATCAAGTGCAATAAAAGGCGATAGCGCATGGGCTAAAGCATTGAGGTTCCAAAGCCCAATATCGGGTTGGCGTTGAAAGCTGTAACGGCCATAGCTATCGCTATGATTGCAAATATAACGCGGGTCGAAATCGTCCATAAAGGCAAATGGGCCGTAATCAATGGTTAAGCCTAAAATCGACATATTGTCGGTATTTAACACGCCATGACAAAAAGCTTGCGCCTGCCATTGGGCGATTAAACGAGCGGTGCGTCGTACAACTTCGTTAAACCATGCGGCGTAATTGTGTTGAAAATCAGCAAAGTAATGTTGAATGGTAAATTCGATAAGTTGTTTTAGTTCGGCGTATTGTTCGGTATAGAAAAAATATTCAAAATGACCGAAGCGAATAAAACTAGGCGCTGCGCGTAATACAATCGCGGCTGTTTCTTCGGTCTCGCGCTGCACGGGTGTTTGGCTGGTAATCAAGGCTAGAGCGCGGGTGGTTGGGATGCCTAAGCCGTGCATGGCTTCCGAGCATAAGTATTCGCGAATACTGGAACGTAAAACCGCGCGCCCATCGCCAAAGCGCGAATAGGGTGTTTGCCCGCTGCCTTTTA
>CAZMQC010000221.1:0-2215 GCA_964568295.1 uncultured Spongiibacteraceae bacterium
GTAAAGCCGTTATCGGTAGCATTTTTCCAAGATTGGCGTTTTTCAGCAATTGCGCCAGCGCGTAAAGCGTAAGAAACATCTAAGCCAGAGTCGCGCATATTCAAACCTTGGTTTAAACCTTGCGCGCCGCAGCCAACGATAACAACTTTTTTGCCTTTCAAGAAATTACAGCCATCAGCAAACTCGCTGCGGTCCATAAAACGGCATTTGCCTAATTCTTCTAATTGGATACGCAAAGGAAGCGTATTAAAATAGTTAGCCATGATGAGCTCCTATATAAGTGGGTTGAAAAAACGAGACAACAGTGTAAGAAAAGTTTATGCTTGCGTAAATTGATATATTTTTAATGATTTGTTGAGTTTTTTGCAATATGGATTTCAGGCAACTAGAGCTATTTGCTGTCTTATCCGAAGAATTACACTTTGCGCAAACCGCAAAACGTTGTTTTATGACGGCTTCGGCATTAACACGCTCGATTCAAAGGCTGGAAGAGGAGTTGGATGTTGCTTTGCTATTGCGCGATAACCGCAATGTTGAGCTGACTGCTGCGGGAAAGCAATTTGCGGAATTTGCTAAAGAAAGTTTGCAACGGATGCAGGCGCTTAAACAAACTATGCAATTGCAGGCTGCACAAGTTTCAGGGCAGTTAAGGTTATATGGCTCCGCAACGGCGGGTTACGGCGTATTGTCGAAATTGCTGTCGGATTTTCGTGCGCAATATCCACGGGTGGAATTGCAGTTGCATACAGGTGATCAGGCGGCGGCGATAGAGAATGTGCAATCGGGGCGAGAAGATATTGCAATAGCGGCTTTACCTGATGAGCTGCCTAGCGGGCTAGTTTTTAAAACTTTAATGTTCTCGCCGTTGCGATTTATTATGCCGGCGGAACAAGGGGCTATTGCGGAAAAAGTTAAGCAGTATCAGACGAAGCAGCACGAAAAAGAAATAGCAAGTTTGCCGCTGATTGTTTCCGAGCGTGGCTTGGCACGAAAAAGACTGAACGAATGGTTGAGAAAACAAGGCGCAAGCCCCAATATATATGCACAAGTATCGGGGCACGAAGCAATTGTAACTTTAGTGGCATTGGGTTTTGGAATAGGACTTGTGCCAGAATTAGTTATCCAGCACAGCCCATTTCGCGATAAAATACGCATAATAGAAGATGCGCCTGCGTTACAGGCTTTTCAAATCGGCTTGTGCGCCCAGAAAAATCGATTAAATCTACCCGTGATCAAAGCGTTTTGGGACGCCGCTGATCCAAAAATTTTTAAAGGTGAATAATTCATGCTTGAGAATAATGAGCAACAACAAAATATAGTAGAAAGTGAAGAAAGTTTGGAACAGAGCGCGGTTGCTCAGCTCGATAGTATTCTGCCCGTTGGTGATCACGAAGAAGAAGTGTCGGAAAACGGTAAGAAGGTAGTAAAAAAAGGTGTCTATTTGGTGCCTAATCTATTTACTACAGCTGCTTTGTTTTCAGGGTTTTACTCGGTCATCAGTTCAATGCAAGGCAATCTTGAATACGCCGCGATTGCAATATGCGTAGCGATTGTAATGGATATTTTTGACGGACGTATGGCAAGAATGCTGAATGCGCAAAGTGCATTTGGTGGTGAGTACGATAGTTTGTCAGACATGATTTCCTTTGGTGTGGCGCCTGCGGTGCTTGCATTTCAGTGGGCCTTGAATGATTTCGGTAAAATCGGCTGGGCGATTGCGTTTATCTATGTGGCTTGTGCAGCAGTGCGACTGGCGAGATTTAATACTCAGGCAGCTGAGGATAAGCGCTACTTTACTGGCTTGGCAAGCCCCGCTGCTGCGGCGTTGATTGCCTTTTCTGTATGGATTTGTGCCAATAAAGGCTGGTTGGTAGATGGGTTGCCAAGCGGCATGGGCGTTGCGGCTCTGCTGATAACGTTGGTAGGCGGCTTATTGATGATTTCAAATATACGCTTGCGCAGCTTTAAAGATGTGGGCTTTAAAGCAAGAGTGCCATTAATAGTTCTTATCTTGATTATTGTGGTGTTTGCTATCGTGCTGATTGATCCGCCGACTGTTTTACTAACAATGCTAGTTGTTTACATTGTCACGGGCGTGTTAGGGCATCTAAAAGAAAAGAAAAACTTGGTAGAAAAATAAAATTTTTTGAAAAAACACTTGCGCAAAGGCTAGGTGCGTTTATAATGCGCGCACTTTCAAGGACGGGCACTGATT
>CAZMQC010000222.1:0-2176 GCA_964568295.1 uncultured Spongiibacteraceae bacterium
GCTCATTATTCGCAAGTGAGTTTGCAAGACCTGACAAAAGATGTTTATGACGATGTAGGTGAGCACTTGCATGTGATGGCAAGTTTCTCACTATTAGCCCATTTATTAAAATTACAGGAGGAAGGTGTCACGGAAGAACAAAACGCAATGTGGTCAATTAAACAATAAAAAAACTTGCAGTTTAAAAAAATCATGCAATAATACTGTATAAATAAACAGTGTTATTGTGAATCGTATGTTACAACAACAAATTCAAATAGGTGATCCAATGGATGAGAATAAAAAACGCGCGCTAGATGCGGCGATGGCTCAAATTGAAAAACAATTTGGTAAAGGCACTGTGATGAAAATGGGGGAAAAGCAACGTGAAGCGATTCCTTCTATTTCCACTGGTTCATTAACACTTGACGTTGCATTGGGAATTGGCGGTTTACCCAAAGGCCGTGTTGTTGAAATTTATGGGCCTGAATCTTCGGGTAAAACAACACTCAGCTTGCAAGCTATTGCGGAATGCCAAAAAGCGGGCGGTGTTGCAGCCTTTATTGATGCGGAACATGCGCTTGACCCGATTTATGCCGAAAAGCTTGGCGTTAACCTCGATGATTTAATCGTTTCTCAGCCTGATACTGGTGAACAAGCGTTAGAAGTAGCAGATATGCTAGTGCGTTCCGGTGCGGTCGATATTTTGGTTATCGACTCGGTAGCAGCATTAACGCCGAAAGCAGAAATTGAAGGCGAAATGGGCGATTCGCACATGGGCTTACAAGCGCGTTTAATGTCTCAGGCGCTGAGAAAAATTACGGGTAATATCAATCGCTCTAATTGTACGGTGATTTTTATTAACCAAATACGTATGAAAATTGGCGTTATGTTCGGTAGCCCCGAAACAACTACTGGCGGTAATGCCTTGAAGTTTTATGCTTCAGTGCGCTTAGATATTCGTCGTATTGGCTCGGTAAAAGATGGCGATGAAGTAATCGGCAGCGAAACACGTGTTAAAGTCGTGAAAAACAAAGTCGCACCACCGTTTAAACAAGCGGAGTTCACCATTCTTTACGGATTGGGTGTCGATAGAATGGGCGAAGTGATTGATTTGGGCGTGAAACAAAGCCTTATTGATAAAGCGGGCGCTTGGTACAGCTACAAAGGCAATAAGATTGGGCAAGGTAAGGCGAATGTTGCGAAATATTTGTCTGAAAATCCTGAGATTGCCAAAGAAATCGAAGGGCTTATCCGCGAGCAATTATTAGCAAGTGCTGGCAGTCGTTCAGGTGAAATAAGCGTTGAGGCTGATGAAGACTGATCAGCCAGATAAAAACGCATTGCGGCGGGCGGCAATGGATTTGCTTGCCCGTCGTGAGCATTCTGCTTACGAGTTAAAGCAAAAGCTGAGTAAAAGAACAGATAATCAACAGTTGCTTGATGAAGTGGTTGCTCAGTTGCAAGAAGACCGATTACAAGACGATCGCCGTTTTGCTGCTGCTTATATTCGTCATCGCGCTTCTAATGGCTATGCCACGCGTTTTATTGTGCAAGAACTGAAGCAAAAAGGCGTGGCTGCAACTGATGTGCAGACCGCATTGGCGGATATGGATATAGCATGGGACGATATTCTTTTCGATTTGCACCAAAAAAAATACGGCGAACAGGCCCCCAATGATTTAAAAGAAAAAGCTAAGCGCAGCCAATTTTTGCTACGCCGAGGTTTTTCTTTTGATCAACTTGATAAGCTATGGCGCTCGCTTTAATGCTCAGTCTCTTCTTGGCAGCAATGTAGGTTTTTAGCGCGAATATTTTCAATAAAGTGGTACAAGGGCTGTAACTGCACTTCTCTACCTTCCAGCGGTGTATGTAGCATGGTAAATCCTGCACCAATACACATTTGGTAAATACCTAGGGCTGTCGATGCAGCATCAATATTTTTACAAACCTCGCCGATTGATTGTAAATACATAATTAAATCAATCAAAATGTCCGTTGCCACTTTACTAATCGCAGCAACCGAGTCACGAGTATTTTCATTGCTGGTCGCATAATCCCATAAGCACATGCGCACTCGCCATTCTGTATCAGAAATTGTGTCTAGTGGCATGGATGAACTCATCAATTGATAAAGATTTTCTAAGCGAATTTCACCAGGCGACATATCAATTAAACGCGTCATAATTCGATCGCT
>CAZMQC010000223.1:0-2158 GCA_964568295.1 uncultured Spongiibacteraceae bacterium
GAAGCGATGCCGCTGAACGCGTCAGGTAAGATTTTGAAAACGGAATTGCGTAAATACAATTAATTGATTGGCGCGATAGAAAACGCCCTAAGTTTATTGAATAGACTTAGGGCGTTTTTGTTTTAGTCGTTTCTCGGATGGGTTAACACGGTAATAATACTGATCGCAATAATGGAGAATGTAATCGCCATTAAATTGCCAGCCGCTAAACCATCAATCATACCGTCGCTTTGGGCGGTGAAAAAGCTTTCAAACTTAATCACATACATCGTCGCATGACCAACCAAAAACATAAACGGGAATGCCATTAATAGGCTATCGCGAGGTTGTTTTGGTTTGCGCCATTGCATTAAGAATAACCAGCCTGCCAATGAGAACAACACAACGTGCATAAACGCCGCTAGGTGTAAGCTTTTATCCCAAGGCAACATATCGTAAGGCGGCATACCTTGACCAAATAAGTTGTATGGAATAAATAGCAAAGAGCCAAACAAAATCGTCAATACAGGTTGGCTCACATGCCAACTGATAAACTTGGCACGGCTAGGGTTGCGTTTCGGCAATTCCCAACTGATATAACGGTTGATAAAGGCGAATGCGGTGGTAAACGTAAAGAACCAGTGATAGCTGGTTAGCGGCACACTACTGAGGTAAGGCCATGTAGTTGGGTCGTTTCTATCCCAGATCCACCAGCCCATCATGGGGCCTAAGTTGTCAAAAATGAGATACATAAAGCTGGCAAAAAAGCCCACCGTAATCGCTTCCACCACGGGAGTGAACTCATAGCGACGAATAGTCATATAAGCGTGGTAGATAAAAGCGGGGTAGAAGCAGGCAATATACAACGGTAGTTTGTTGTATAAAAACATCACTGAGAATTCGCCATGCCAGAAGTTTTCTACCGTGTAGTAAGACAAAATATCAATGGTTAAGCCATAGACAAAACACGCGAGAAAGGTCAGCAATGCAGCACTAGAGCCAGTGCTTTGTTTATAACGCCAAGCGTGTAATAAGCCTAATAAAGCGCCGCCAATAATAATGAATTCAATCGCCAGAAAGCTCCAATCTAGGAGCTGTGATGGACTATTGAAGTAAATCAGCGATTGCGTAGCTTCAGTGTTACGCATCGCATAAGCAATATGGTCTTGCATGAAATAAATGCCTCGTTGTTATTGTTGTTGATCTTTTTCGTTCCAAGAGCTGTCGTAATCAACCCATGGACCAATCGCTCTATCGCCAAGCTCGTCAAGCTTAACCCGCCCTTGACCGCCTTGGAAAGTTAACTCGGTATAGTGGTGGCCTTCGCGGCGCACGGTGTTGTGAATGCGGTCGAAAATTGGTGTTAAAAAGCCAAAATTTACATGGAAATATTTGTGGTGGTCGTCATGGAA
Source organism: uncultured Spongiibacteraceae bacterium (assembly GCA_964568295.1). Lineage (GTDB taxonomy): Bacteria > Pseudomonadota > Gammaproteobacteria > Pseudomonadales > DT-91 > DATCSZ01. Next base: position 1,392 of record CAZMQC010000223.1, read on the forward strand.
TTTATTGCAGCCGTGGAAAGGTAAGTTGAAGCCAAGCTTAATACCTGAATGATCCCAGAAACCGTAAAAGAACGTGGTCATCATAACGAATAGGTACAATGACCAGTGCATCGGGAACAAGAACGCTGGCGCAATCACGTAACTCGCATGAATAATCCACTCTAGCGGGTGCATGGCTGAAATAGTGAAGTAGTTAGGCGCGGTGTAGTAGTGGTGCATTTGGTGAATATGCTTATACAAAAACGGATTATGGATAGCCGCGTGAATGTAATAAGCGCTTGCCTCAATCACTAAGAAGGCTAAGAAAACGCTGAGCGCCGCCCAACCATAGCTATATTCGTTAATATCGAAATAAATTTGGCTCCAGCCGTGCTCTAGCACGCCCCAACCTAAAAAGCCAAACGCGGCAGAGGCAATATTCATATTTAAGGTGCCCCAAAAAACCGCATGTTTCGCCAGTTTATCGCTTAAATATTTTCCCGGTTGCATTTTCCATTGTTTATCGAGGTGGCGTTTTTTGTGGTAATAGTGATAATGTATCGCACCGCCGACACCTAAAAATAGGATATTGGCGCTTACGACCGTAATCAGCATATATTGATACCATTCTAAACCGAACATATTAATTACTCGCTTGTTATGGTTGTTAAGTTACAGGTGTGTAAATTAATGCAAAGTTAAGTTACATGCAAGTAAATTCTTCGCGGAAATGAAAATTTTATGAGTAGTAAAAAAGTGGGGCGCGTGGGTAGGCCGAAAGGCAGTAG
>CAZMQC010000224.1:0-2154 GCA_964568295.1 uncultured Spongiibacteraceae bacterium
CAAAGCTTGCTAAGACATCTAATATTTCCATATGTCCAATAATATGGAAATATTAGCCACTGTCAACATTTAACATAACAAGCAATAGAAAAGCCCAATGTTTTGCAGTTCGGAGTTGAATCCGCGATTTAAAATAATTATCGCATCAGCAAGGGTAATAGAAGCTGAATCACGTCATAAAATCTTCATATAAACGTAACCGAGCTGTCATATAAGTTTCAGATACTGCCCACGTCTTATTACAAGAGGGCAGACAATGTTTAAAAAACAACTATTACTTTCATCTTTATTTGTGCTTGCGCAAAGTGCCTATGCAAAAGAGCAACCGTCATATCAATTCTATGGACAAATGAACCTCGGTGTTCTACATGCTGAAAAAAATGATGCTAGGCGAATATGGCAACTAGAAAACATTGCTTCACGCTTAGGCATTAAAGGTGAGTACGCGCTTGAACAAGATATTACCCTATTATTTCAGTATGAAACGGGCATTAATCCAACAGAAAAAAGTACGCCTATTTTCTCGCAACGCAATACTTTTGTTGGCGTTCGTAGCCGCTACGGGCAAGTAATATACGGTACTTTTGATACGCCATTAAAGCTTGCCCAACAAAAGATTGATTTGTTTAACGACACCTCTTTCGATATGAGCAAAGTCATGGCAGGCGAGGTGCGTCATTCGCAAAGCATACAGTACAGCACGCCACAATTGGCAGGGTTTCAAGCTGTCTTTAATTGGCTGCCTTCACAAGATAAGAAAAACGAGGATGGATTTTCGGCGTCATTGAATTATGAGATCAAGCGTGCGGCGTTTAGCTTGGCTATGGATAGCAAGGTAGCGGGTGATGGCGGTGTGATCGTGTCAAAATCTGCGCCATTAGATAATTATCGTGCCAGCGTGAGCGTTAAGCCGCTTACTTCTTTGACATTAGGCGTGCTGGCGCAGTTATCCCAAGGCGTTAAGCAGGATAAAAGTGAGGAATATAACTGGTTAATGAGTGCGCAATGGCAGATAAAAAAGTTTGCCTTGAAAGCGCAAGTCGCGCAGGGGCAAGCGCGTAAGGATGAATTAGGCAATAAAGCTGATCAGAGCCTGAGTGCCGCTACTATTGGTTTGGACTATAACTTTGCCAAGAATGCGCAGCTGTATGTATATACAGGCGCGGCGCGAGAGAAAAAGCAAATAACAAAAACTTATTACCGCACAGGTGTGGGTCTGAAGTATAAATTTTAATCAATAAAGGTTCTTGTCATAAAACTGTCATATATCGACAGTAAACTCGAATTGTGTTTATTAATAGGAAACATCTATGAAACTTAAAAAACTATTATTTGCATCATTGTTAGCCGTTGCGGCCTCAAGTGTTAACGCAGCTCCCAGCCAATTAAATGGCGGTGGCTCTTCTTTTATTTATCCTGTGTTTTCACAATGGGCTAACACTTATCACAAACAAACCAACGAAAAAATTAACTATCAATCCATCGGTTCCGGCGGTGGTATTCGTCAGATAACGCAGCGCACAGTCGATTTTGCTGCGACCGATGCACCTTTAACTCAGCAAGAATTAAAAGACAGCGACTTAACTCAGTTTCCATTAATCATGGGCGGCGTGATTCCAGCACACAATATTGATGGCATCGCCAGTAACGATTTGCGTTTAGACGGCCCAACTTTGGCAGAAGTGTTTAGCGGCAAAATCAAAAAGTGGAATGATGCCAAAATCAAAGCATTAAACCCTGATTTAAACCTACCCGATCGCGCTATCACAGTGGTGCGCCGTGCGGATGGCTCAGGTTCAACTTGGATGCTTACCAACTACTTAAGCAAAGTAAGCCCGCAATGGCAGGCTGAAATTGGCAGTGATAAATCAGTCAGCTGGCCAGTAGGTGTCGGCGCTAAAGGTAACGAGGGCGTGGCTAGCTATATCAAGCGTATTAATGGTTCTATCGGTTATGTTGAGTTGGCCTATGTGCTGCACAATGGCATGAAAGCCATTAGCTTGAAAAACCAGGCGGGTAATTTTGTTGAGCCGAATATTGAATCGCTAAAAGCGGCAGCAGCCAATGCCGATTGGGATAACACTCCAGGTATGGCGGTAATTCTGACTGATCAACCTGGTGAGCTTAGCTGGCCAATTACTGGCGCAACCTTTG
>CAZMQC010000225.1:0-2142 GCA_964568295.1 uncultured Spongiibacteraceae bacterium
ATGTTAATACTTGCGCTAAATCGACCTGTCCTGCGGTATTGGCAAGTTTGATACAGGTAATGCCTTTATCTGCTAGGGCCTGTTGTTTTTCGGCGTATTCAAAAGCGTGAATAATCACGCATTTACCCGTAGCGCTTAATATTTTGGCATTTAACGGAATGCGTAAACGACTATCAATAATCACGCGCAAAGGCTGGCGGATGGCACCATTCAACGCAAATTGCTGATCACGCACGTTTAATTGCGGGTCGTCTTTTAAAACCGTGCCAATGCCCGTGATAATCGCACAGCTTTCAGCGCGTAAGCGTTGTACATCGGCGCGCGCTTGTGGTCCTGTAATCCATTGGCTTTCGCCAGATGCCATGGCGGTACGACCATCGAGGCTACAGGCAATTTTGCTCACAACCCACGGCCTACCCGTTTGCATACGCTGAACAAAGCCGCGATTTAGATTTTGCGCATCGGCTTCCAAGAGTGGACCAACGACTTCAATACCTGCATCTTTCAGTATTTGCAGACCGCGTCCCGCAACATGGGGGTTGGGGTCTTGCATGGCGAAAACCACACACTGAATGCCTGCCTCGATTAATGCATTAGCGCAAGGTGGGGTTTTACCAGTATGGCTACAGGGCTCTAAGCTAACGTAAGCGGTTGCGCCTTTGGCTTGCTCGCCTGCGGCTTTGAGTGCATTAACCTCAGCATGAGCGCAACCCGCTTGTTCATGCCAACCTTCACCAACAATGCTGCCTTGCTTAACAATAACGCAGCCAACACGGGGATTAGGAGAAGTGGTAAACCAGCCTTTCTTCGCCAGTTGTATGGCGCGCGCCATGAATTGGCTATCAGTTTTTAGCGTCATTGCGGGCTAACTTGCTCGCGGCAAGCTTATCAATTTCGCTGCGAAATTCATCTAAATCCTTGAAACTTCGGTAAACAGACGCAAATCGCACGAAAGCAACTTGATCTAAAGTGCGTAACTGATCCATTACCGCCTCGCCGATTAAACGTGAGGATACTTCGCGTTCACCCGTTGCGCGTAGATATTGCTTAATGTGGTCAATCGCGGCTTCGACTTGTTCAACGCTAACAGGGCGTTTTTCCAACGAGCGTTGAATGCCAGCACGGAGCTTTTGATCATCGAAAGGTACGCGGCGACCATCACTTTTAATCACTTTGGGCATTAAAAGTTCGGCCGCTTCGTAAGTGGTAAAACGTTCGGTGCAGCTTATACATTCACGCCGTCTGCGCACTTGGTTACCTTCGGCAACCAAGCGAGAATCAATCACTTTGGTATCATCAGCACCGCAGAACGGACATAGCATATTGAGTGCTCTTAGCTATATACAGGGAATTGATGGCATAGCGTAGTCACATCGTTACGCACACGGTCAATCACGGCTTCATTATTAATATCGTCTAAAATATCACAAATCCAAGACGCTAACTTTTCAACTTCCGCTTCTTTAAAACCACGTGTGGTTACCGCAGGTGTTCCAATACGCAGGCCGCTGGTTACAAACGGCGATTGAGGATCGTTTGGTACTGCGTTTTTGTTCACAGTAATATTGGCGCGACCTAACGCAGCATCAGCATCTTTACCGGTTAAGCCTTGCTTGATTAAGCTTAGCAAGAACAAGTGGTCTTTGGTGCCGCCAGAAACAACGTCAAAACCGCGTTCGATAAACACTTTACACATAGCTTGCGCGTTTTTAACAACTTGTTGTTGGTAAGTTTTGAACTCATCGCTCATGGCTTCTTTAAAGCAAATCGCTTTTGCCGCGATAACGTGCATTAAAGGGCCGCCTTGGTTGCCAGGGAATACCGCTGAGTTCAGTTTTTTCTCTAGCTCTGGGTTTGATTTAGCGAGAATCAAACCGCCACGTGGGCCGCGCAAGGTTTTGTGAGTAGTGGTAGTAACAACGTGCGCATAAGGCATTGGGTTGGGATAAACACCCGCAGCGATTAGACCTGCAACGTGCGCCATATCGACAAAGAAATACGCACCAACTTTGTCAGCAATCTCACGGAAACGCGCCCAATCAACGATTAATGAGTAAGCTGAAAAACCCGCTACAATCATTTTTGGCTTGTGTTCTAAGGCCAAACGTTCAACCTCGTCATAGTCGATTTCGCCCGTTTCTG
>CAZMQC010000226.1:0-2131 GCA_964568295.1 uncultured Spongiibacteraceae bacterium
ACGGTAAAACTTAAAACAAAATCTTGTTCAGCAAGCTTAAACAAAGTGCAGCGCAAGGGTGGTACACACCCTAAATCAAAAGCTTGGTTACGCTCTTGTTGAATGGCGGCTTCCAGTGCATCAGGCGCAATAATCTGCTCGACTAATTGCCAATCTAATTGCTCGTGGATTTTTTGATATAACTTGCCGTTTTCTTGGTAATAACTGGTGCGCAAAATCGCATGACGCTGAATAATAGCAAAGCAAGCCTGCTCTAAATAAGCCTGATTAAGATCGCCTTTAATCGCCAGCGCCGTATGAATATGCAAGGCATGGCTGTCAGGCTCTAACTGCTGCACCAACCAAAGGCGCTGCTGCGCAGAAGAAACCGGTAACGGCTTGCTGTAATCCGCGCTAGGAATCGTGGTTTGCTGCGTTTCCGATTGCTGCAGAAATTGAATGATGGCGGGCTTGTGCTGACGTAATAGCTGAATAACCTCAGGTGTCATTGCTCCGTCGGGTGCGCTATAGCGCAACTGCTCACCATCTAGCCACAAGCGAATATCTTGTTGAGCAAGTTCATTAAGAAGAGTTACAGCATTCATTCTATGTTACATATTTTTTATATTTATGGGCGGATTATACGACTCAGCGTAGGTTTTTGCCATTACTGCGATAGAAAATGACTATAAACCAAGCTCTGCGTGAGAGCCTAGCCGATATCCAAGTTTGCTCTTGTTCTGCGGTGTTGTAATTCAGTCAAAAACATCATATTCCAAATAGTCAATATTGGGCTTTTCTCACAAGCAGCGTAGAATACACCGCAACCGAGGAGTATTTATGACAACAGCGATTCCCCATATTGTAATTGTAGGCGGCGGTGCAGGCGGCTTAGTGCTTGCCAGTTTATTAGGGCGAAAGCTTGCCAAAAAGAAAAAAGCTAAAATTACCTTGGCTGATGAACAACTTACTCATATTTGGAAGCCGCTGCTGCATGAAATTGCCGCAGGATCGCTTAACCCCTACGAAGATGAACTTAACTACTTTGCCCAAGGCAAGCACAACCACTTTTCCTTTCAGCCAGGACGCATGATTGGTCTGAATCGCAGCAAAAAAACAATTTTGCTCGACGACATGCAAGACGGCTTGGGCGGCAAGTTGTTGGACGCAAGAGAAATCAGCTATGACTATCTGGTTTTAGCAATTGGCAGCGTAGCCAACGATTTTGATACCAAAGGCGCAAAAGAAAACTGTATTTACCTCGATACCCGCGCGCAAGCCGAGCGCCTGCACCGAACCTTGCTAAGCCATTATTACCGTGCCAAGGCTTCAGGCGAGCGTAAAGAACAGCTCGGTATTGCGATTGTCGGCGCTGGCGCAACTGGCGTTGAGCTGGCAGCGGAAATACACCATGCCGCCGAAACCTTGATTCGCTACGGTCTTGATGAAATTCAGCCCACGGATGTGAAAATCACCTTATTGGAAGGGGCTTGGCGCGTATTGCCGCAACTCAGTGAACATATCTCCATGGCGGTTGAGGAAGAGCTAGCCAACATTGGCGTTAACGTACTAATCCGAGAGAAAGTCACCGAAATTACTGAAGAAGGCATTTATACCGAGGACGGTAAATTTATACCCGCGCAAATCAAAGTTTGGTCGGCGGGGGTTAAAGCGCCTAAGATTTTAAATAATCTCGACGGGTTAGAAAACGACCGCAACAACACCCTAAAAGTGGACGCCATGCTGCGTACCAACGATCCATTTATTTACGCTTTTGGTGATTGCGCAAGTTGCATCACCCAAGATATGAAAGGGCGCGAGGTTAAAGTGCCACCGCGTGCACAGGCTGCCTATTTGCAAGCAAAATGGCTCTCGGAAGCGCTACCTAAACTGATTAAAGGTGACAAAAAAGTTAAACCATTTGTTTATCGAGATTACGGCTCACTCGTATCACTTTCAAGTCGAACGGCAGTCGGGCGTTTAATGGGTAATTTGACGGGCAGTGTCAATATCGAAGGCTTTACTGCGCGATTGGCGTATTTATTTTTGTACCGCAAACATCAAGCCGCACTTTATGGATGGCGCAAAATGTTGGTGTTTGTTTTGAAAGATAAGCTGGGGCAAAGCTCAGGACCAAAGATGAAAATGCACT
>CAZMQC010000227.1:0-2122 GCA_964568295.1 uncultured Spongiibacteraceae bacterium
GGTCCTAATGATCCACCCTGCCCTTGGCATGGACTGCCCGCAGGTGCTGCTCCTCCCTGATTGTTTCCACCCGTGCCTGGGTAAAAACATAACGTTGTAGTTGGCGATGTCGTCTCGTCATGCTCTGCTTCTGCACCACTATTCACCACAAGACTACTCACTTGACTCCAATCGCCCACCACTACAGCACTGATATCGTTATCAGTCGCTTTGACCAAGTAAACGGAGTTCGCCACAACACTGGTGTACATCGGCAAGCGGTCAGTAATAATAATATTATTAGCTTTTTCCGCGCCCGCGCTCACCGTATTGTCAACAACTAATAAGTATTCCATCACATCACCTGGTTTTGCAGCTACGCCCGACTGATAAAACGAAGCATTTCCGTCAGGCGTGGTAATAGCAATGCTGTCAGAACCAGCAGCAGATGTTGTAACGTTACGCACATACTTGCTGATGGCAAGCATTGGACGTGCAACCGTTACCGTATGCGCAGCAGTATTGAACGTGTCAGCGCCGCTGTTATAAGCAATTTCTGGCTCTAGGTTGTAATCCTCGCTTGCACTATTGTTCGATAAAGTGCCAGCAGTAAAGGTTAAGCTTACCGTTGCCACTTCACCCACAACGGTTCCCACTGGCAAGGTAGCCCCCGCATAAGCACCGTCAAGATAAACGGTAACAATGTTGTTATAGGCATCAGCACCCGTACTATCAATATGATCAATGGTGTAAACAGCGCCATCCAACCAGATAAGGTCATCTTTTTTAAGCTTGTTAACCTCAGCATCATTACTTAGCGCAGAACCATCCCACGGAATAGTAAAACTGGTTGCACCATTATTAAGTGCAGCGGCAAGGGTAGATGCCCCCAACGTCAACGCTTGAGTACCCGCATTAAAATCGACACCCGCAGCAGCGCTATACGCTGGCGTTACAGCGGCGCTTAAATCACCTGTATTAGGTGTAATTACGATAGGTGATTCAAAAACATAATTATCAGGACCGTTCGCCGTTGCGGTAAACGTATAGTTAATCGTTGCTTGTACATTCTCGGAGACAACTTGCGTCATCGGATCAACCTCAACATTGGGCTGTGCCGCAACCAAGGTTACTACAAAACTTGCCACCGCTTCTGCATCATAAGTATTAGCAGCCGCATCCGCATAGTTAACAACAACTTTGTTGGTAATGGTGGTATTCGCCGCTGTATTTGCATACAAAGCCGAGGAATACGTCGCACTTGCCATCAAAACAACAGACGCTTTATATAAGAAAGAACGCATTATGATTACCCTAATTAATTAACTTTTACACTAAATCCAACTTGCCCTTTAGAGCTGGCTGGAATTTCTTTTAATATCCAACGAATGGCATTGTACTTTTCAGGTTCAGCAATACGCTGCTCCACTTCACCACTCATGCCTTTGGTTTCATAGGTGAGTTTTGCTGGTAAAAAGAAACTTTTTCCACCATCAATTGAAAATCGAATTTCTGCATTTTCGCCCCAAACACTTTTTGCTACATAACTGGTACCTTCTGCAATAGGGTTATCTAACTGCACAGCTTGCGCCGCTTCATCACCCGTATTGCTATAGTTAATGGTGTAAAGCAACACTTCGCCTGGGAAAGCTTCATCAGCTACCACGCGTTTAGTCTCAGTAGGCAAAGGTTTCCCTGCTTTTTTGAGCTTAGCAAAAGCCTTTTCTTCTTTCTTGTTTTGTGGTTGCACTTCTATAACCAAATCCTTTTCAACCACAATACTCAATTCAACTTGCGGAGCGGCAATACTGCTCGTTGCTGCGCCTAACAAAGCCAACATACTGATTACCACAAAGTTACCTTTCATAATCAAACCTCTAAAAATCAATAACAAAGACTTCAATTGGTCAAATCGCCCTGCTTATTGACCAAAAAAGCCCAACACATAAAACAGCCCACATTTTATACAAACAAAATGAGCCGCATCATACCTGATATTTCTTACAAAGAAAATAATGCGATAAGCAGGGAACTTTTGAATAAGCACCCAAAACTTTTGAAAGAAGGAATTTTTTAACGCGGGAGGCTACCCGCGAAGAAAGGCTTTAATTTCTTGCTGGCGTTTTATCTCCGCATCAATATA
>CAZMQC010000228.1:0-2101 GCA_964568295.1 uncultured Spongiibacteraceae bacterium
ATTTATCGTAGCGCTCAATTTTTAATGAGCGCAGAAAAATTATCCCAATGTCCAATGGATACTGGCTATGAAGTGGCTTTTGCGGGGCGCTCGAACGCAGGAAAGTCATCGGTAATCAATACCTTAGCTGACCATCGAAAGTTGGCGCGCACCAGTAAAACACCGGGGCGAACTCAGCTCATCAACTTCTTTCAGCTTGATGAACAGCGCCGCCTCGTTGACTTACCTGGCTATGGTTATGCCAAAGTTCCACAAGAAATGAAAGAAAAGTGGCAAAAACACCTTAGCGAATACCTACAAAAGCGCGATTGCTTAAAGGGCTTGGTGTTAGTTATGGATATTCGCCATCCTTTGCAAGATTTTGATTTGTCGATACTGGAGTGGGCGAAAAAAGATAATTTGCCCGTGCATATTACCTTAACGAAAGCCGATAAGCTTAAACCCAATGCGGCTCGCAACCAGTTGCAGCAGGTAAGAAAACACTTGGCAGGGCTTAATATTCAAGCTAGTGCGCAAATTTTTTCTTCGCTTAAAAAGCAAGGTGTGGAGCAACTTGTCGAAACGTTAGACCGCTGGTATGCGTTCAATCAGCAAAAAAACGATGAAAATGCGGATAATCTAACTACAAAAGATTAATAAAATGTTATATATTAATAGTTAATATTAACTATATCGTGTTCTGGACGACGCAAATTAACCTAGGTTTTTGATTTGATGACAAACGTCCCTGTTACGCTTTTGAATGAAACGACCAATCCAGCATTGACCAACTATAGCCAACTGTTGGAAGTGTTATATGCTAGTTTATGGCATTATCAAGGCATGGAAGCAGCTTTGCGTGGCTTCCAAGATCATTTTAAATGCTGCTCTGCAACATTAATGGCATTGCAAACAAACCCGCGCCAGGTCAAATATGGCTGGACCATAGGTGTGCCTGAAGACTACGGGCAGTGGTATATCGCCAATAATATGGTCAGTAAAGATATTGCAGTTGATTTTTTTGAGCAGCAAAGCGCCCAATCACAAGGTTTTACCGCATCATCCAAAGTTTTAGGAACCGAAACTCGTCTGCTTGATATCGTGCCAGAAGAGTTTAAGCCTTGGCTGGAGTCTGAGAAAATCATTGATACCACGGGCTTTGTTATTCCTGGCCAAGAAAATGAACAGCTGATGATGGTTTTACAACGCAATCAGCAAAGTGGCTTTTTCTCCGATGAAGATTTAGAGCAGTTAAATTTATTGACGCCGCATATTCGTCAAGCTGTACAGCTATTCGTAAAATTTTATCGTCAGCAAAGTGATAATGACTCATTGCAGGCGGCGATTAACACCTTACAGCAGCCAACCATTGTTTTGAACAATATGTTGCAAGTGTTGCATGTTAATGATGCGGTGGCTAAATTATTGAAGAAGAATAGCTTTTTATCGATTGTTGATAACCAGATTCAAATTGAGCAAGCGGATGTGCACTATGATTTTACCTTTCATGCGTGCAGACTTGTTTCGCATCGAGTGATGGATGTTGATCAGCATCTTAATACCACTGTCACCATACCGAGCAAGAAAGGTAATGTGATGATGACTATGTCGCCCATGTTTTCACAAGATGGCGAGAAGAAAGTCCAAGGTTTGTTGTTGCAAATATTCGTGCCTGAGCAGCAAGCCAGATTGCGTGCGACGGACATTCAAAAACACTTCAATATTACCTTGGCGCAGGCGGAGGTGTGCTTATTATTGGCGAAAGGCATGCCGCTCAAAGATATTGCAGATAAACGCGAAGTAAGTGTAAACACGATTCGCGAACAGCTGCGCCAAATTTATAAAAAGACCCAGTTTGCGCGTCAGGCGGAGTTGGTCACTGCAATTTTGCGTATCGAACCTGCTAAATAGCGTTGAGCGGTTTTCCGCTCAACTAACGGATTAAATTTCGTTGCGTAAAAACACCCAATTGTCGCCTTTCGATTGCTCAGCGCTAAAATAATAACCATCGGTATCGAAGTCTTTTAGCTGCTCAGGCTTGTTTAACTGGTTTTGGATGATATAAGCCGACATCAATCCACGCGCTTTTTTAGCATAGAAGCTAATAATTTTGTATTGTCCG
>CAZMQC010000229.1:0-2079 GCA_964568295.1 uncultured Spongiibacteraceae bacterium
GTAAACGGCAAAATCAAGAAAGGCCAAAGAATAGAGGACGACGGCGCCGAATATTCCTGCAAATTAACGCCGTAATGCCCACGACTGATATTCTCCGCCAATGATAAGTGGATATAAGGATCATCTAACGAGAAGACAAAAAAACCGTGATTAAGCGTCAAAATCGCGATGTATTCGGCTATGGCTAATAACCAAAAAATCACCGAAGCAAAGAAAAAAGCGGAGGGTTTAGGCATCATGATGATTATTTTCTAATTCCATTAAGGTGGTTGTGCGTGATGGCAAAATGCTGGGTTGTAAAATCCAAGGTTTGGCTATCAAAGCTACGCTCCCAAACATCAATATTGCGCTGCGTATCGGCCGCTATAACGGTGGAACAACGCGTACCGTAATCATCGCTACGGATAAAACGCGAAGAAAGTAAGCGTTCGCTCTCAATTGGCACGCCAGTTCTTGGCAAGTCGGTATCAAGCGCAGGCTGTTTATCGACTAACAACGCAAACCACGCTTCAATATCAAAAGCCTGTTGGCAAAGCGCCGCAATTAAAGGCTTGGCGTGGCTTACTTTAGGCCAGGGCGTGTTTAATAAGGCATTACTCAACCCATGAATGCCGCCGTTTAGCTCGGTCAGTTGCGTGGTACGGTTGCTGATGTGAAACAACTGCGCATCAAACAAATTGCCAAACAATACATTAAAACCCGCGTAGGTTTGCGATTGCACCGACTGAGCAAAATGATTAGCGCTCTGATCATCTTGCAACCAAGCTAAAGGCAAATAACCGCGACTATTGGGCGCAATTACAGCTGGCACTTCCCGATAATTTGTAACGACGGCAAAACGACCATTTCTATCAAGCGCCAGCCAAGTGCCGCCCGCTTCGCAATCTTTTCCCGCCAGCACCGCAGGCTGAGACCACCAATGCATAGCTTGGGTTGGGCGACGATAAAACTCATCGCGATTCGCTGCAATAATCACAGGGTAATCAGGATGTTGTTGTAACGCCACAAACACCAAGCACATAAGCGTTAGCCGCCCGCAATGATCATCAAGATGCCAATCACAATAAACACCGCGCAAGCTGCATAACGCGCAGCATTCAGCGGAATACGTTGCATTAGCCAATTGCCCGCCATAACCACGGGTACGTTAGCGGCCAACATGCCCAAAGTCGTTCCGACAATTACCAACGTTAAAGCGTCAGGCCAAGACGCCGCAAGGATAACCGTTGCGATTTGGGTTTTATCGCCAATTTCTGCTAAGAAAAACAAAATGGTACTAGCGACAAATGCGCCATACTGCATGAACGGACTTTCCGCGCTATCGTCTTTATCAGGAATTAATAACCATAATCCAACCGCAATAAAAGAGCCGCCAACGAGCCAAGCGCTCCAGTTTTGCGGAATAAATTGCGCCACCCATGCGCCCAGCCAAGCTGAAGCGGCATGATTGAGTAATGTTGCCAGCAAAATGCCTAGAATAATGGCAGTTTTTGAACGAAAACGCGCTGCTAAAAACAACGATAATAATTGTGTTTTATCGCCGATTTCAGCCAAGGCTACCGCTGTAAATGAAGACAAAAACGCTTCCACACACTGCTCCTATTAAAACGCTTGATTATAGAGACTTTGGCTTGCGATGTATAACTGCTTTATTTACAGAAAAAGCACTACCGAGCGCCGTTGGGCGGTGCTACTATAAAATCATTAAAACAGTATAAACCTCTTTAATAATAAGGGTTTAGATAAATGGCGAGGTAAGATCATGATTGATATGGGAATAGCCATTGGCTTGCATGTTTTTGGCGTATTGTGGTGGGTTGGCGGTTTAACTTTCGTCACCTTAGTGGTTTTGCCATTATTGCGCAGCGGTGCAATGGGGGATGTGCAGGCGGGTTTTCACAAAATCGAAAGCCGTTTTGCTCCGCAAGTTAAAATGTCGTTGTTGCTGGTTGGTATTACGGGACTTTATATGTTGTGGCGTTTAAATACTTGGGCATGGTTGCTTGACCCGCATAAATGGTGGGTTCCTGCCATGTTGGTTTACTGGACTTGGTTCTTCTTGATGTTGTTTGTATTAGG
>CAZMQC010000230.1:0-2065 GCA_964568295.1 uncultured Spongiibacteraceae bacterium
AAAATCTGCTTAAAAACCTCATGGTCGTTGTATTCAACATCGGCTTGCAACATGCCTTTTTCATAGCATTTCTGTAAAATTTTCTCTTTATTTAAACCCGCGCCATCATCGCTGATTTCAATGATGACCGTTTCGCTATGCTGAATGGCTTTAAGGTGAATCGTGCCAAACTCTTCTTTGTTATTGGCTTTGCGCAAGTCCGCAGATTCAATACCATGGTCGATACTATTACGCACAATATGTGCCAGCGGTTCCGCCAACACATCAATCATGCCTTTATCAATTTTGACCTGCTCGCCTGAAACCTCTAACACCACTTTTTTACCCAAGCGCTGCGCAGTTTGGCGCACAAAGCTATGGAAGCGATTAAACACATAGGCAACCGGTACCACGCGCAAATCCAATACGCTATCTTGAATACGCGCCAAACTGGCTTGCAAGTTCTCGTTATTGCTGTGTAACTGGGCAAATAAGTTGTCAAAAAACTGAATAACTTGATGCGCCGAACCATTTTGCCCTTTCAGCAAGGTTTTCATTAACGCCAAATTATTGGATAGTTCATTTTGACTAATCAAATGCGATAAACGATTGTGGTGAGTCACTAATTCACCCACATCATTAATCACCTTATCAATCGCCGCGCCCTCAACTTTCAACGAGTTGAGCGACATACTGGTTTCAGCCGCAAGGGTACTGGCAGCAAAATCCTCTACATCTAAAGGCGTTTCATCATCAACTATCGTTTCGGTTGGCAATGGTTCAGCGGGCGTATTAAACGACGCTTCGGGCTTATCTAAAATGGTAAAAGTTTTTTGCTCTTTGTCGATAATCGACAAAATCAGCTTGATATCTTCACGGCTTTTTTGCGACAGAATTAAAAAGCTAAAAGAGGTGCGCTGCGCAACACCGTTAACAATATCGTGGAACATGGTGCGGCTATGGGCCAACTCGCCCAAGGTGCGCACTGCTTTTAATACCTTTTCGCTGATCACTTCATCGCTAAAGTCGATGTCGATTTCAACCGCCAGCTTGCCTTCTTCAATCGCCTGATGAATTTTCTCCAGTGGTTCTATTTTTAAATCCACTAAAGAATCCATGCACAAGCTGGTTTTACTGATAATCGCTTCTTTTAAAGCAACAATTTCATCACGTTCGTTATTGTGTTTCGCAGTTAAGGTTTGCAGCGCCTCGCGCAATTGCTTACATTGCAGGTCAAATGCTTCATCACCGCCCGCTAGCGCTTTTTTATCGCCTGCTAAGGTGCCGATTTGGCGGATTTTTTCAACAATCGCGGCATTAAATACCAAATAACCGCGAGAAACCTCAACCACCAACTGCCGCACATAGCGCCAGCTTTGTTGCAGTTGCTGCAATTTGAATAAAGCAGAATAAAAGCCAAGCTGATTACAGGCATTGATAACGCTTAAAAAATGCTCAACCTGCCATTGCTTGCTATCAAGGTTTTGCATCTCGGCTAAAACCGCATCTAAATCGTCAAGCTGCTGGGTATAAGCCGACGCCAATTTACTGCGGCAAAGCCTTGCGCCCATATCTAAATACAGATCGATTTTATGCTCATTCGAAATTAACAGAATAAGCTCAAACACTTCGGCTAATTGCTCAATAATCGCCGACTGATTACGCTGCTCTAATTTTAATAAATCCAGATAATGCCGCAGCCCACTGGTTAAGGTACGAAAGCCGCTTTTAAGCGCGGCGTCCGCCATTAACAAAACCGCCTTTTCCACCTGTTCGATTTTCGCCGCAGGGTCTAAGCCCAACACCATCACCGGCACAGCCATTTTCGCCGATTGCGCTAAAGCATCCAGCGCTTCGGCTAACGAGTCGGCATCGGCAGGCTGTACCTCGCTGGCATTTAAACGCTGTTGTAAAAAATCCACTAAGCGTTTTAACAAACCTTCGTCTTGTTTAGGATTTTTTCTATCTTGATTAGCAGTTTGGAATTGTTTTTTGAGGCAAGCAATGGCTTCTAATAGAATATCAATAACGGCTTCATCAAAAGCCGTTTCTTTATTGCGCACCGCCGCCAAAATATCTTCGCTAC
>CAZMQC010000231.1:0-2025 GCA_964568295.1 uncultured Spongiibacteraceae bacterium
GGCAATCAATTAGGTCGCACCATTGGCATCCCTACCGCCAACTTAAAACTACATCGCATTAAAGCTGCGTTATCGGGCGTTTACGCGGTGGAAGCTAAACTTGGCGAGCAAGTTATTTTTGGTGTTGCCAATGTTGGTACGCGTCCCACCATTGACGACAGCATCAAAGCAATTTTAGAAGTGCATTTATTAGACTTCCAACAAAATATTTATGGCAAAACCTTACAAGTTGTATTTCGCAAGAAATTACGCGATGAGAAAAAGTTTGCCTCTATCGACCATTTAAAAGCAGCAATTTCTAACGATATTGCACAAGCAAAGCAATTTTTTGCAACGGCAGAAAACCATGAGCATTGATTACAAAAACACACTGAATCTTCCACAAACCGCTTTCCCCATGAAAGCTAGCTTGGCGCAACGCGAACCCGAAACCTTAAAACGTTGGGAAGCCATGGATTTGTATAAAAAAATCCGCCAAACCTCTGCGGGAAGAAATAAGTTTATTTTGCATGACGGCCCTCCTTACGCCAACGGCGACATTCATATTGGCCACTCGGTCAATAAAATCCTGAAAGATATGATTGTTAAAAGCAAAACCTTGGCAGGTTTTGATGCGCCTTACGTGCCCGGTTGGGATTGCCACGGCTTACCGATTGAGCTGAATGTTGAGAAAAAAGTGGGCAAACCTGGCGGTAAGGTTGATGCCGCAACATTTCGGGTGAAATGTCGTGAATATGCCGAGCAGCAAGTCTCTGGGCAAATGCGAGATTTCCAACGCTTAGGTATTTTAGGTGACTGGCAAAATCCGTATAAAACCATGGATTTTCAATTTGAAGCGGATATTGTTCGTTCATTAGGCAAAATTGTTAAGAACGGTCACCTACAAAAAGGCTTTAAGCCTGTGCATTGGTGTATGGACTGTGCCTCCGCATTAGCCGAAGCGGAAGTTGAGTATAAAGACAAGCAATCGCCAGCCATTGATGTACGTTATCGCGTACAAGAACGTGAAAAATTAGCTGCTGCGTTTAGTACTAGTCTAGCCGACAAACCCGTATCGGTAGTGATTTGGACGACTACGCCCTGGACGCTACCTGCAAGCTTAGCGGTATCCATGCACGCGGAGTTGGACTATGTATTATTAGAAAACGCCAATGAGTATTTAGTATTGGCACAAGCTTTATACGAAGACTGCTTAAAACGTTATGGCTTCAACGATTTTACCGTAGTAGCGGAAACGAAAGGGCAAGCGCTTGAATTGATGCAAGTACAACACCCCTTTTTAGATAAATTACTGCCTATTGTTTTGGGCGAACACGTTACCACCGAAGCGGGTACCGGCTGTGTACACACAGCTCCTGGTCATGGTTTAGACGACTTTTTAGTTTGCCAAAAATACGGTATCGACGTTTACAATCCAGTGGACAATCGCGGTATTTATTTAGAAGGAACACCATTATTTGCAGGGCAATTTGTACTAAAAGCCAATGATGAGATTGTTAAGCTATTAGGTGAAAATGGCAATTTGGTTTGCCATGCACCCTTGCAACATAGCTACCCACATTGCTGGCGTCATAAATCACCGATTATTTTCCGTGCCACGCCGCAATGGTTTGTTGGGATGCAGCAAAATGGTTTGCTAAAAACAGCAGTAGAAGAAATTGATAAAGTACAGTGGATGCCATCTTGGGGGCGTGCACGTATTGATTCAATGGTACAAAATCGCCCCGATTGGTGTATCTCACGTCAACGCACTTGGGGCGTGCCGATTGCTTTATTTGTTCATAAACAAACAGGTGAATTGCACCCACAAACGCAGAGCTTGATTGAACAAGTTGCCCAGCGTATTGAAGCTAAAGGCATTGAAGCTTGGTTCGCGCTCGACGCCGAGGAGTTATTAGGCGCTGAAGCCGCACAATATGACAAAGTGCAAGATACCTTGGACGTTTGGTTTGATTCAGGTGTCACCCATGAAGCCGTATTAAAACGCGACGGTTTGCAATGGCCAGCAGACTTATATTTAGAAGG
>CAZMQC010000232.1:0-2021 GCA_964568295.1 uncultured Spongiibacteraceae bacterium
GGTAAACGCTTGCCAGAACAGTTAATGCGCCCTGTTCTGGCGGTGGTTTTGTTGGTCATTGGTGTGAAGTGTACGTTCTTTTAATTATTGGTCTTGTAAAGCAAAAACGCGTTTCAATAAACTAGAGGTACGCGATGAAAAATCAGTGCGAATGTTTTTCTCCTCCACTGCAATCATCGAATAAACGCCGTTTAATGCTTCTTGCGTGACGTAGTCGCTTAAATTTGGATTCATTTTTTCAACGAGCGGAATAGCGTTATAGGTTGAAATGATTTTGCCCCATGTGTCGTTTGCGCCAACGCGATCAAATGACTGTTGAATTTCAGGCAAGAAAGCGGCATATAATTTTTCGTTGGTGGTTTTTTCCAAATAACTTGTGGCTGAACGCTCGTCACCCATCAAAATATTTTTAGCGTCGCTAAAGCTCATGTTTTTAATCGCATCAACAAAAATCGGTTTTGAACGGCCCACCGCATCTTCCGCTGCATGGTTTAACGATTTAATGCCATCATCGGCTAATTTACCTAAACCAATTTTGCGCAGTTGCTTATCTACTTTTTGTAGTTCTTTAGGTAAAGCAATACGCGCTAAGTCGTTACCATAGAATCCATTTTTTCCTGTTAATTTAGTAACTTGTTGGTCGATACCTTGGGTTAAGGCTTCTTTCAAACCGTTGGCAATATCGGTTTGGGTTAGTGCCGCAACGGTATCTGAGCTGGTCACTTCTTTTACAAATGATTTTAGTTCAGCGCAAGCGATTAAGCCGCTGGCGATAAAGACAATAGCGCCAAAGCGCAACAACGCGTTTTTCATAAGAAACTCCTAAAAAACGCGCATTCTAGCAGAAAAGTGCCGAACAAAAGCTATTTTGCGTTTTGCTCCAGCCATTGATAAAACATATTTTTTGGCATTGCGCCTGATTGCTGAGTGAGCATTTTACCATTTTTGAACACCATCAAGGTGGGAATGGAGCGAATAGCAAATTTCGCCGCCAATTTTTGCTCGTCTTCGGTATTGAGTTTGGCAAAGCGCATACGCGAATTAAAATCTTTAGCGGCATCCGCAAATACTGGTGCAAAGCTGCGGCAAGGACCGCACCAAGGCGCCCAAAAATCAATTACAACCGGCATTTCGCTTTTTTGCACAATCGCCGCAAAGTTTTCTTCGGTCAGCGTAATCGGTTTTGCAATTAACAAGGCTTTTTTACATTTTCCGCAAACTGGACCTTCGTTAAGGCGCTCTTGCGGCACTTGGTTTAATTGTAAGCAATGAGGGCAAGCAATTTTCATCGTGAACTCCTTGGTATCTAGCTATAAATATGGGTTGTGCTTTGAAAATATCAAGCCCATAAATTTTAAATAGCTGCGCTTGTTTTGTTACGAGTATTCGCGTTAAGTAATTGAAATTTTGTATAAAAGCAAACGGTTTTATGTTATTATTTGCGCGTTGTTTAAGGACAGAATATCGGATGTTCATTGGCCGTATCTAGGCAACTTTCTCTTTTTATAATCTCGCGTTGCTGTAGCTTTAAAACTAAGCTGCGCGTGGTTAAGTGACCACTTTTTTAAAGGTTTCGCTGATGTACACTATTGAACAAGTGATTTTATTGGCTGCCATACTCATCTTAGCTGGCATATTTTCGAGTAAGGTTTCTGCTCGTATAGGATTGCCCGTGTTGGTGCTTTTTTTAATTATCGGCATGTTGGCGGGTGAACAAGGTATTGGTGGGATTGTTTTCAATAGTCCAAACGGAGCATACGCACTAGGTTCATTAGCGTTGGCTATGATTTTGTTTGATGGCGGTTTGCAAACACCCTTTGAGTCAGTTAAAAAAGTATGGAACCCCGCGTCTTTATTGGCCACTTTGGGGGTTTTAATCACCGCAATTGCCACAGGTGCAGCGGCTACCTATATTCTTGATTTACCGCTTTTAGAAGGCATGTTGATTGGTGCAATTGTTGGCTCAACCGATGCCGCCGCCGTATTCTCGCAGTTGCGTAATGCTGGCGTTAATCTGAATT
>CAZMQC010000233.1:0-2021 GCA_964568295.1 uncultured Spongiibacteraceae bacterium
TCGCCATTCAAGACATACAACGGCAGAATCATCCACCTAAATTAGAATATTTTGAGAATAGCACTTTTGTTCTTTATCGACACATGCGTTCACTCAATGACATGCTAGACGCAGATATGCAAAATGTTGGTTTTTTCATAGGGAAAAACTTTCTCATTAGCATTCACAAAGAAGATTTTCCTATTTGCAATGAAGTGAGTCAGCACAAAGACTTTACTCGATTGCTACAAACACCTATAGAGTTATTTTGTGCCATTATTCGCTTATCTGCCAATCAACAGCTTGAACAAATCATAGAAATAGAGGAGGAGCTGTCTTACACCGAGGAATTAATAACATTTCATGGCAGTGATGGACTGCTTACTCAGGTCATCACTTATCGCACACATTTACGTAAGTTAAAAAGAATGTTTGCTTACCAAGAAAAAGTATTTGCGCAATTGCTTAAAGACGCCAAGACGCTGCCCAGTCAAAGCAAAGGCAGTCAACATACTCTCCATGACATTTATGATAAATTCGAACGACTGCTTAACTTAATAACTCTTTATTACGATTTATGCAGCGACTTAACCGACGCTTATTTATCTATCAGCTCACATCAGCTCAATCACACGATGAAAGTTCTGACTGTTATTACAGCCATTTTCATCCCACTTAGCTTTATTGCGGGAGTTTATGGTATGAACTTTAATAATATGCCAGAACTACAATGGCAACATGGTTACTTCTTAATATTGCTATTTATGTTCTGCCTTGCCTGCGGTTTATTATTGCTCTTTAAGTATAAAAAGTGGCTGTAGAATATGCTACACAGACTATTTCAATACCTCGGCAAACGTCTAGCCTGCTATCTGACCAAGCCTTCTGTGCATTACCTTGAGTTCTCGTTAATTAATATGACGGCGCTCAAAAACACCTTACAGCCTGGCGACGTATTACTGGTTGAAGGTAATAGCCGTATCAGCACTGCAATTAAATATCTTACCCAGTCCACTTGGTCGCATGCTTGTATTTATATTGGTGACAATGAAGAAATGCCGTTGATTGAAGCAGATTTGCAACAGGGTGTGATTCGCGTACCGCTCAGTAAATACTTAAAGCACAATCTACGCATTTGTCGGCCCATTAATTTAACCAGCTATGACAAACAACGTCTGACTTATTTTGTGATTGAACGCTTAGGTGATCATTATGATTTAAAAAATATTTTCGACTTAATGCGTTATTTAATCCCAACGCCACCGATTCCTAGTCGCTTTCGAAGGCAGATGATTGCTTTTGGCTCTGGCGACCCAACTAAAGCAATTTGTTCAACCCTGATTGCTCAAGCATTTCAACATATTCGTTATCCTATCCTGCCACGCTCGATTACCATTAACGACGGCAACACCCATACCGCTGATGATATGCGCATTCTGGAAAGCCGCCACTACAGCCACTTTACGCCAAGGGATTTTGATTTATCGCCTTACTTTGCGTTAGTGAAACCAACCATTGAAGGCGGCTTCAACTACCAGAAACTGCATTGGATTACTGCCAGCGAACATGCGCAATTATTAGAAGAACAAAACCAAGTGGCTAGCGAGTTATCGTTATCCCTAAACGACGCTGCTCCCAACGCACAAACATCATGGCAAAGGTAAATAACACCGTCAAATTGACTAACTCTAAACGCCCTAACATCCCATAACGCGGGTCAAAAGCAGTGGGAATTGCCAACATTATATAAAGCAACAAAACAAAACATAGCCACGCATAAGCATGTAAGTTTCGTTTCAATAAAAAAGGAAAAAACGGTAGCAAAGGCGCAACTAATAACAAACACACAGTCAGATTGGCGGTTTTGCCTTCGGGCGGCCACACTAAGGTCATAGCAATTAATAAGCACAGTTCAAAAATAAAACTGACAATCACCACTGGGTAAGCCAATCGGGCTTTACGGGCATATTCTTCCATCATTATTAACCTAATTTTTTAGCTAAGGTGGCAATACGCTTGCCAAGACTGCGACAAAGCTTGCG
>CAZMQC010000234.1:0-2007 GCA_964568295.1 uncultured Spongiibacteraceae bacterium
TTTGTTTGTCGCTGGCTAATTGCGTCAAACCTAAGCGTAAATTGGCTAAGTCGCCACCAAAAACATCTAAGGTGTCTTTCGGACTGGTATTAAAAATGCTGGCAATGCTAGCTTCCAGATAACGCACATCAACCGGCTTTTTATTGGCAATCAACGCCACTAAGCTCGCCGCTTGGTAAACGCCCGCTAAGGCTATCGCGCGTTCGGTTTTACTGTGCGCCATTAATAACGCTCCTCAATAATGCCGCCGCCTAAACATACATCGTCTTGATAAAAAACTACCGATTGCCCTGGCGTTACCGCGCGTTGCGGCTGATCAAAATGCACGTGATATTGACCGTCTTTAAATTCCAGTGTGCAATCTTGATCGGGCTGACGATAGCGTGTTTTAGCCTTGAGTTTAATCGGCATCGCTGGCGGTTCGCCCTGAACCCAATCAATCTGGCTTGCCCATAAATGGGATGAGAAAAGCAGCGGGTGATTATTGCCTTGCCCAACGACGAGGCGATTATTAGCAACATCTTTGTCCACCACATACCAAGCTTCTTCACTGTGATTGGCCAAGCCGCCAATGCCCAAGCCTTGACGTTGGCCGATGGTGTGAAACATTAAGCCGCTATGTTGCCCCAATACTTCGCCCGTATCGGTGATGATGTCGCCCGGCTGCGCGGGAATATAGGTTTCCAAAAAATCTTTAAAGCGACGCTCGCCGATAAAACAAATGCCAGTGCTGTCTTTTTTGTCAGCGGTTACTAAATCATACTGTTCGGCAATTTTACGTACTTCAGGTTTTTCTAATTCGCCCACAGGAAAGAGCGTTTTAGCAATTTTATCGCCTGAAACAGCGTGTAAAAAATAGCTTTGATCTTTATTGCTATCCAAACCTTTGAGGAGTTGCGCTAAGCCATCGTCGGTATTGCGTTTGCGCACATAATGCCCAGTGGCAATGTAGTCCGCGCCTAAATGCTGAGCGTATTCAAGAAAGGCTTTAAATTTAATTTCTTTATTGCACAAAATATCGGGGTTGGGTGTTCTTGCCGCGCGATATTCTTCTAAAAAATGCTCAAATACATTATCCCAATATTCTGCGGCAAAATTGGCGGTATGCAGTTTGATGCCAATTTTATCAGCCACCGCTTGCGCATCGGCTAAATCTTCTTTAGCGGTGCAATATTCCGTGCCGTCGTCCTCGTCCCAATTTTTCATAAACAAGCCTTCAACGTGATAGCCTTGTTGTTGTAAAAGGAGCGCAGAAACAGACGAGTCAACACCGCCAGACATGCCGACGATAACGGTAGCTTTAGAGTTCATAATCATCAATAAGCGATAATGGGTAACGTGTTCCGGTTAAATATTGTTCGATATTGCGCAATACCAAAGGGCTGCGCAGTTTATCGGGTTGGCTACGCAATTCTTCATAACTAAGCCAACAAGCGCGTTCGATACCTTCATCCAAACAAGGGTTTTCTTCGCAGCGCAAAGGTTTGGCAATAAACGTGGTGCGATAATAAATAACCCCGGAATGCTCGGCGGTATAGCGCGAAATGCCTAAAACATGGGTTGGCTCAACATGCCAGCCCGTTTCCTCCAAGGTTTCTCGAATCGCCGCTTGTAATAAGGTTTCGCCGGGGTCTAAATGCCCCGCAGGTTGGTTGTAAACCAAGCGACCTTGTGAGTATTCTTCCACCATTAAAAAGCGTTGTTGATTTTCAACAATACACGCAACGGTTATGTGCGGCGGCCAAAGCGTTTCCATAAGTCAAACAATCGTGCAAAAACGCGCCATTATAGAGCAAAACAAGCGAAAAAGCTTGAATTATGCGATGGCTAAACGGTAAGTGTAAGGTGCTCGCCTGGTTGCAAGCGCTCTAAGCGCCATTGTCCGACTTGTACGCGAATTAAACGCAAGGTAGGAAAGCCTACCGCCGCCGTCATACGCCGCACTTGCCGATTTTTACCTTCGCTAATAGTAAGTTCCAGCCAAGAGGTTGGAATATTGGCGCGAAA
>CAZMQC010000235.1:0-1953 GCA_964568295.1 uncultured Spongiibacteraceae bacterium
TGTTTATTATTAAACCCAAGCCCGGCGCAGGTTTTCGCGTGGGAATTTTAGCAGCGGGTATGCCGCTCAATGCCACCAACGGCGCAATCAATGGCTGGTTTATCAGTCAGTTTGGCGAGCATTTATATCAAACGGCTTGGTTGTCTGATCCGCGTTTTATCATCGGTATTTTTGTGTTTTTCTTTGGGTTTTATTTAGCTAAACATAGCGACCGCCTGTTGGCCAACTTGCGTAAACCGGGCGAAACGGGTTATAAAATCCCCTATGGCGGCGCTTATCGTTGGGTAAGTAATCCGCATTATTTGGGCGAGCTAACACAATGGTGTGGTTTTGCCTTGGCCTGTTGGTCACTGCCTGCGTTTGCTTATGCGTTTATGACGTTCTCGAATTTATTACCCAGAGCGTTAAGCAACCAACGCTGGTACCAAGCGCGTTTTGATGATTATCCGAAAGAGCGCAAAGCGCTAATTCCGTTTGTGATTTAATATGATACATATCGCCTTATATGAGCCTGAAATTCCGCCTAATACGGGTAATTTAATCCGTTTAAGCGCTAATGCGGGATTTCAGTTGCACATTATTGAGCCAACTGGTTTTGGCTGGGACGATAAAAAATTGCGCCGCGCGGGTTTGGATTATCATGAGTTTGCCCATGTTAAACGCCATGCTAATTTTGACGCTTTTTTGCAGGCGATTGAAGGGCAGCGTTTATTTGCGCTCAGCACTAAAGGCGTAAAAAATTATGCGCAAATTCAGTATCAAGCAGGCGATTGTTTATTATTTGGTCCTGAAACGCGTGGTTTGCCGCAAGCAGTGCGCGAACATGCTAAAGTAACCGAGCTATTAACGATTCCTATGATGCCGAATAGCCGTAGCCTTAATTTATCCAATAGTGCCGCCATTGTTGCCTTTGAAGCCTGGCGGCAACTCGGTTTTCAACTCAACGGAGTAGAATAATGACTAGCAATCGTCGCCAATTTCAGCGTATTGAGTTTGAAACCCCAGTGTTATTGCGCCAAGCAAACCAACAAGTGACGACCGATGTGATTGATATTTCATTGAAAGGCTTGCTAGTTAAAGGCGATAACTTACCGTTTGATGTTGAGCAGCCGGTTGATATTCATATTGCGCTTAACGATGTGATTGAAATTAATTTGGTTGCGCAGTGGTCGCATAGCCGCAATGGCGCAAGCGGTTTTCAGTGGGTGCAGGTGGACTTAGATAGCTTGGTGCATCTACGCCGTTTGCTTGAGCTGAACAGCGAAGATGCGATGTTGCTAGAGCGCGAATTAATTAATCTTAGCGACCACTAATTACAGCTCAATTTCTTCAAAATCTGCCAATATCGCGGGCGATACACCCAATATTGCGCATAACTTGCGCTGGCTATTGGTTTGTAGCTTATAAAAGGGACGACTTTCCATTTGGCTATAATTGGACTGCGAAGTGCCCATTTTTTCCGCCATCGCTTTTTGACTTAAGCCACGATACAAGCGCCACGCTTTAATTGTGCCAAAGCCTTTAACAACACGAGCCTCAACCACTTCGTGAGGGATGGTATATTCCTCGCTAGGTTTTTGTGTGAGTTGCAGATAATCTTCAAATGGTAATATGACGGCAACAGGATTTCCTTGAAACTCAATGATTTGATGCTCAGTATGTGCTTTCATCACGTTTTTTCACCTCTTGAATCATAACTATTTCCACTTTGCCGTTAACCACATCAAATAAAACGCGGTAACGCCCTACTCGCAAACGATAGCCATATATATGCTGCGTTAGCTTTTTGACATGCGACGCCGTTTGATAATGCGCAAGTGATTTAACCGCTTTGACAATGGCAACTCGCTGCGTACTGTCAATTTTTGCTAACTGTTTAATCGCTTTACGTGTCCATTCAATTTCAGCCATCTTGCTACCGTCCTTGTTAAGCAAGTTTAAATATAAGTTAAA
>CAZMQC010000236.1:0-1921 GCA_964568295.1 uncultured Spongiibacteraceae bacterium
ATATAAGGGCTTTGCGCCAAGAAATAAGCGGTTTTGGCAATATCTTCTGCGCTGCCTAAACGTTGCAGCGGTATTTTTTCTAGCAGGCTTTGCTGCCATGCACTATCACTGTTTTCTGGCCATAAAATAGCGCCCGGCGATACCCCATTGACTCGCACGTTAGGCGCTAGATCTAAGGCTAGGCTTTTGGTTAACATCGCGATTGCTGCTTTGCTAATATTGTAAATGCTGTGATTTAACAAAGGCTTATCGGCATAAATATCCACTAAATTAATAATACAGCCTTGCTGTTGTGTGAGCGTTTCGCTTAACGCTTGGCTTAGCAAAAATGCAGCGCGGACATTGCTGTTAATCAGGTTATCCCATTGCTCTAGTGTTGCTTGTTGCAAAGGCGTTGGGTAAAAACTAGAGGCATTATTAATTAATACGTCTATCCGACCAAAACAGTTGAGCGCAGTTTTGGCGCAATCGGCAATTGCCTCGCTATCATTGAGGGCTAGTGCCAACGCTTTAGCCGAATTAGGGCGCTGTTGATTCAGTTCGTCAATTAACTGCAAAGCTTGCTGCTGCGATTGATGATAAGTCAAAACGACGTTGTAGCCTTGCTGGTGGAAATAACGCGCAGTAGCTGCACCAATGCGTTTGGCGGCGCCTGTAATCAATAAAACCAGATTATTGTTCATGTTGCTCAGCCGCTAAATAGGCTTGTTTTGCTTGCGCAATGGCTTGCATTTGTGCGTTTTTAATCGCTAAACCGATTTCAGCGCCCACTAAGTTACTGGTGTTGATGCTATTAATGGTAATTTTTTTGGCAGCAGCGAATAAATGCTTGAAATAGGCTTCTTGCGGATAAGGTTTGTTTTCAAAGCCTAAGCGCCCTTGACTATCGGCTTTGCAGGCTAAAATAAATTGCTCTAAACGATGCGGATCGCGCCACGCGTTGAGCGCGGTAAATAGCTTGTGTACCGTGGCAGGACGCAGTTCTTTGGCGCGATGCGAGAGTAAGTGAAACTCGCAAACACGCAAGGCAATGGTTTGGTATTCGTTCGGTACTTTTAGCCGCTGACATAGGGCTTTGACTGGCACGAGACCTGCGATTTCATGGTTTGGATGTTTGGGTAATAATTCTTTTGGTGTTAAGGCTTTGCCTAAATCATGAACCAAAGCAGAAAAGCGAATTGCGGTATCATCGGTGAGTTTGGCCGCTTGTTCTAATACCATCATGGTATGAATGCCTGTGTCGATTTCAGGGTGGTATTTTTCTGTTTGCGGTACGCCAAATAAGGCTTCAACTTCGGGGAATAAGACGTTTAATGCCCCACATTCGCGTAAAACTTGGAAATAAACTTGTGGCGCTTGGGTTTTCAGCGCTTTATCGGTTTCTAGCCAAATGCGTTCAGGGATTAAATGACTTAGCTCGCCGCTTCGCACGATTTCCTGCATCAGTTTCATTGTGCCGCTGGCGATAGTGAAGCCAAGATGGTGAAAGCTGGCGGCAAAACGCGCAACGCGTAAAACTCGCAAAGGATCTTCGCGAAAAGCAGGGGATACATGACGCAAAATACGGTTTTCAATATCCTGCAAACCGCCATACGGATCATGCAAAACACCATCGGCATCTTGAGCAATGGCGTTAACCGTTAAATCGCGCCGCAGTAAGTCTTCTTCAAGCGTAATGGTGCTATCGCTAATGCAAGAAAAGCCAGTATAGCCGTGGCCAGTTTTACGCTCGGTACGCGCTAACGCGTATTCTTCTTTGGTTTTGGGGTGTAGAAAAACAGGAAATTCTTTGCCAACCGCTTGATAACCTGCGTCCAACATATTGTCGATTGTTGCGCCGACCACTAGCCAATCGCGCTCATGCACGGGAAGCTTAAGAAGTTGATTGCGAACAGCGCCGCCGACAAGGTAAATCTGCATG
>CAZMQC010000237.1:0-1907 GCA_964568295.1 uncultured Spongiibacteraceae bacterium
CCAATAATATAATGCAACTCGCTAGGCGTTATTACTTCTGCCCAATCCAATTCCAAGGCATTGGCGTGAACAATATTGGCATGTTCTCTTAACGGCAATAAATCGGGTTCTTCGCCAAAAGTTTTGGCAAATTCCACATTCATTTGATGTTGGGTTAGCCACATCGCCACCTCAGCAATCCGCGCTGGCCATTCGTCAATTTCAATGCCGTAAAAATGGTTCAACGGAATAGCTGGCTGAATTTCTAAACCGAGCGCCATGCTGTGCGCGTCTTTATCGCGCTGAATTTTCAACACGTCCAGCTCTAAGCGTCTTAGCTCGCGATAGGTAATAATTAAAAAGTTACCGCAACCGCAAGCAGGGTCTAAAAACGTTAAACCACGTAATTTTCCGATAAACGCATCAAGCTTTTCATTACGCGTTTTCAGGTTTTTCAACTTCTCAATACTGGCGAGTTCGGCTTTTAATTGATTTAAAAACAGCGGCTCTATCACCCTTAAAATATTGGCTTCGCTGGTGTAATGCGCGCCTAAATGACGGCGCTGGCTTTTATCCATAATGGATTGAAATAAGCTGCCGAAAATCGCGGGACTGATTTCTTGCCAGTTAAAATAACAACACTCAATCAGCTTTTCACGCATCGCCGCATCAAAACTGGGCATATCCAAACGTTCTTTGAATAAATGACCATTCACGTAAGGAAACGCCGCTTGTTCGTCTAACAGGTTGGCGCTGCGCTTATCATAAGGCGTGTCTAATACTTGGAATAATTTGCTCAGATGCAGCTCGGTATCCTGACCGCTTTCGTGGGTAAATTTAGCAAGGTAACGCAAAAATTGGTGCGGATTAAAAACGCCCGTGTCTTCTGCGAAAATGCAGAACAAGATACGCACCATAAACACTTGTAACTGGTGGCCTGAGTAGCCGCTGGCCTCTAGGCTATCGTGCAACTCGCCCAGTAATAATGCCGCTCTTTCGTTTAACTCAAACTCGGTAATGCCTTGTATTTCTTTGCCTTGCATAAAGTCAAAGACATCAAGATTATTGATTAACTCAGCCAGTTCAAATTGGTACTCTACATTGTTTTCTGCTAAATCTTTGATGCGAAACGTTTGCAGATCGCAAACCATCATATAACGCGGCAAGTCATCATCGCTAATGCCTCGCAGGTAGTTATAAGCTTGATCGAAAGCTTTATCCAAATCTTGACCAACGGATTTCATTTCAACCAATAGGTGTTTTGGCCAAAATAAATCGATGCGCTTGGTACTGCCTTTTTCGTCGAGTTTTACCGCTTGCTCAAAACTGGCAACGCGGCGGCGGTCAACACCAAAAATATGGAAGAAGTCGTTAAGAAAACTCTGCGCTTCAGCGTTTTCTTTATGCGCATTGGCGTAGTTTTGGATAAATTGATGGGCACGATTACGAATTTCTTTGTGTGAGATCGCCATGTTATCGTGCCTCTTTATTGGATTGCGTTACAGCATCGCGCTCAGTGCTTCTAACAAGGCTTGGTTTTGTTGTTCCGTGCCAATGGTGATGCGCAAAAACTGCTCAATGCGCGGCGCTTTAAAATGGCGCACGATAATGCCTTGCTCTCTTAATTTTGCAGCTAACTCAGCGGCTTGATGCGCTGGATGGGTTGCGAACACAAAGTTAGCGCTCGACGGTAACACCTGAAAACCTAGATTCTCTAGCTCAACGGTTAAACTTGCACGGCTATTTATTACCGCATTGCGGGTTTGCTCAAACCAAGCTTTATCATCGAACGCAGCAGCCGCGCCCACAATCGCAAGTCGGTCGAGCGGATAAGAGTTAAAGCTGTCTTTAACACGGCTAAGCGCTTCAATTAAATGCGGCTGACCAACCGCTAGACCTACGCGCAGCCCCGCCATGGAACGTGATTT
>CAZMQC010000238.1:0-1886 GCA_964568295.1 uncultured Spongiibacteraceae bacterium
TGCATATTGTAGCGGCGGAAGCGACTGGCAAATTGCCGCTGATGAAAGTCAGCGACTACCTAACGTTTTTAGCCGAAGCAATTTTAGAATACGTTTTAAATTTAGCTTGGCTGCAAGCGATTGAAAAATATGGCTATCCAACGCGCGATGGCGAACCCTGTTCAACCCGTGAGTTTGTCATTGTTGCTTACGGCAAATTAGGCGGTATTGAGCTAAGCCATCAATCCGACTTGGATATTATCTTTTTGCACAATGCCGATGAAGGCATGACCGATGGTGAAAAATCCATTGATAACGCCATGTTTTATACGCGCATGGGGCAATATATCGTCAGTATGCTTACTACCCGCACCATGTTGGGGCAGTTGTATGATGTGGATATGCGTTTGCGCCCGTCGGGTGGCAGTGGTTTACTGGTCAGCAGCATTGATAGTTTTGATAAGTACCAACACAACCAAGCGTGGACATGGGAGCATCAAGCCTTGGTGCGAACCCGTGCGGTTGCGGGGCATAAAGGCTTAGCCGATCGGTTTTATCAAATCCGTGATGATATTCTTATGCAGCAGCGCGATTTGGATAAATTGCGCCAAGAAGTTATCGACATGCGGCTCAAAATGTATGAGCATTTAGCGCCTAAATATGTCAAAAGTGAGCAAGCCAGTATTTTTCACTTAAAGCATAGTCGAGGGGGCATTGTTGATCTGGAATTCATGGTACAATTTGCCGTCCTTGCTTGGAGTTATCAATATCCGTCGATAGCTAAGTACAGCGATAATATCCGAATTTTAGAAAACATGGGCGAAGCGGGGCTAATCAGTCAGCAAGAAGCGGAAGCTTTGATTGATATTTACCGTTTTTATCGCTCGCAAGTGCATAAATTGGCGCTGCGACAAGAAAAAAGCGAAGTGCCCAGTGAGCAAGTAACCGAACAACGCCAAGTTGTATTTACAATGTGGCAAAAATTATTACTGAATACAATTAACTGATTTTAGCGGGAGAAGAAGCATGTCGATGTCTGATCGTGATGGGGTAATCTGGTTTGATGGTGAACTTGTGCCTTGGCGAGATGCGCGCGTTCACGTTTTGACGCATACCCTACACTATGGCTTGGGCGTATTTGAAGGCGTGCGTGCCTATCATACTGAATCAAAGGGCACCTCGATTTTTCGTTTGAAAGAGCATACCAATCGTTTGTTTGGTTCTGCGCATATTTTGCAAATGCAAATGCCTTTCGACAAAGAAACTATTAATGAAGCGCACCGTGCGGTTGTGCGTGAAAATAATTTGAAAGAAGCTTATTTGCGTCCTATGTGCTTTTACGGTTCAGAAGGCATGGGCTTGCGCGCCGATAACTTACAGACACACGTGATTGTTGCAGCATGGGCATGGCCATCGTACATGAGCCCAGAAGCCAAAGAGCGCGGCATTAAAGTACGTACTTCATCTTATACGCGTCACCACGTTAATATTTCGATGTGTAAAGCCAAAGCCAACGGTAACTACATCAACTCGATGTTGGCGTTGAAAGAAGCATTGAATGGCGGCGCGGAAGAAGCGTTGTTGCTCGATAACGAAGGCTATGTTGCTGAAGGCAGTGGCGAAAACTTCTTTATGGTGCGTAATGGCAAAATTTATACGCCTGAATTAACCTCGTGCTTAGACGGTATTACCCGTAATACTATTTTCCATTTGGCGGAAGAAATTGGTTTGCCAGTGATTGAGAAACGTATTACGCGTGATGAAGTGTATTTGGCTGATGAAGCATTCTTCACAGGCACAGCGGCAGAAGTATTGCCAATTCGTGAATTAGACGCGCGTATTATCGGCGAAGGTAAACGCGGACCGATTACTGAGAAATTACAGTCGATGTATTTTGATCAAGTTAA
>CAZMQC010000239.1:0-1877 GCA_964568295.1 uncultured Spongiibacteraceae bacterium
AAGGCTTAGAAAGCGCAAGTTTATATTTATTTGCTTGTGGTACATGGCTTATCGGTATCGCCATTGGCGTCGGGCAGCAATACCGTTTTGCTGCTTTGGACTTGTGCTCAGTAACACAACGTCCGCGTGCTATTAGTATTGTTATGGCGGGCGGCATTATTGCGGCGATTGTGGGTTCTAATTTGGCGATTTGGACACAAACATGGTCTAGCACACCTTTTGTTGGCTCTTTTTATGGTTTGGCAGGTTTGTACTGTATCGCCTTATTGCTTATTAGCTTGATGCCATTACCGAAAGCGGTTAGAACGTCGGCGAATGAGAAAAGCCGCAGCTATCGAGAGCTTTTTAAACAACCTTTACTGGTCGCAGCCGTTGTTTCGGGCGCCATTGGCTATGCCATTATGGTGTTGTTGATGACAGCAACGCCCCTAGCCATGCAGCAAGATGGTTATGCGTTTAGCGATGTTGCTATGGTTATCCAGTGGCATGTATTGGGTATGTTTGTTCCTTCTTTTTTTACGGGCAAATTAATCAGTCGATTTTCTACTCGAACCGTGATTCTTTGGGGCTGTGCGATATTAATTATTAGTCCGTTGATTAATATTCTCGGCACTAGTTATTGGCATTACATGGCGGGCTTGGTTTTACTGGGTGTTGGTTGGAACTTTACTTTTATTGGCGCAACGCATTTACTTAGCTTTACCTATCAACCTGCCGAACAAGGCAAAGTTCAGGGCATCAATGAGTTTTTGGTGTTCTCTGCTTCTGCTGTAGGCAGTTTGTTTGCCGGTCAAGGCGTTATGTTATTGGGCTGGGCAACGCTAAACGCAATCGCGATTCCGATTGTTATCGCGATTACCCTATTGATTTGGCGAGTGCCTATTCAAGTGCTTAAAAGTGAGAATTAATAAAACTCTTCATCGGTAAATGGCATGTCGTAGTCCATAATCACTGGCGCATGAGTCGAGAATTCTTGGTTTTTATAAATAGCGCCGTATTCGATTTTATGGCGCAAACTGCCTGATACCAGTTGAAAATCGACTCTGCGACCATCTTGTTTATTGCCTTCTGGCCACCAAGAAAACTCGTCGTGGTCTTTGTTAACATTACGAAAAGCGTCAATATAGCCAAGGCGATGAATAACATCATCTAACCAGCGGCGTTCAGATAATAAAAAGCCTGGCTGTTGGCTGTCTATATCCTGTTGGGTATCGCATGCTTGATGGGCGATTTGCCAATTGCCAGCAAAAATAAACTGCCTGCGCTTATTCAAGATTTTTTCTAAATGCGCATATAACAATTCTAAAAACTGTGCTTTTTTCGCCATCGAAGTCGGATCGCTCAAGTTTGCTTCTGGCAATAAAATAGAGCCTACACTTAAATCGTCAAAATCGGCTTGGATATAGCGTGCCTCGCCATCAAAATCATTAAAGCCCAAGCCGTACATAATCGCTTTTGGCAATTTTTTGGTATAGATGGCTACGCCATTCTCATTATTAGGGTGGTCAAAAAAGTAAGGAAAATAGCCTTCTGGAAAAAAACTATCGTCACGCAACTTTGTTTCTTGCGTACGCAAGTCTTGAATGCAAATAATGTCCGCATCTTGACGCTTAATCCAGTCAAAAAAACCTTTCTGATTGGCGGCCTGAATGCCGTCCGCTGAGAAATTAATAATGCGCATGAATACAATGCCTTATGACGCTATTCGCTGCGATTGCAGCACCATTTTTGGGAGTTCCGAATAATCTGAGATTATGCGGTCATTAAACACTACAGCCAGATTGTTCTGGTCTTGTTATATTTTTATAAAGTCAAGCTTGGTGAGTTATCGAATTCTACAGTTAATTTCGTAACTTAACCTAAGTGCGCTGCTATTG
>CAZMQC010000240.1:0-1869 GCA_964568295.1 uncultured Spongiibacteraceae bacterium
GGTGCAATATTTTTGGATGTGCGCACCGAGCAGGAATTTGATTTAGGGCATTTGCAAGGTGCGCTGAATATTCCGTTGAATTTGGTTGGACTAAAGTCGCGTTTGCTTAATCGCAATCAGCTCTATGTTTGTTACTCTGCGACGGAAGAGCGCGCCAAAGCGGCTGCTTATTTGTTGGCGCAGCAAGGTTTTCGAACCTATGCCTTACAAAAAGGCATTGCTTCTTTGCCAAAGGAATTGGCGAGTTTGTTCGTTAGCACGTAAAATACCGTTCTTTACTTTTGAGATTTGCGGCTTCATGCAAACACAATTTAGAAATATTGGCTTAATCGGACGTATTGGCAGCGACTTAGTGTTAGATTCGCTGAAAACGCTGATTGCCTTTTTATTAGACATCAACCGCACTGTGGTTTTGGAAGAAGAAGTCGCTAAGTTAATTCCCGGGCATGGTTTGGCGGTTTGTCATCGCAATGTTATCGGCGAGATTAGCGATCTAGTGATCGTGGTGGGCGGTGATGGCTCTATGTTGTCGGTAGCGCGTGATTTAGTCTGCCATGATGTGCCGGTGCTTGGCATTAATCGCGGTGGATTAGGCTTTTTAACCGATGTTCCACCGGTTGATTTTGAGCCTATTTTGCTGGCGGTATTGGAAGGCGAATATGTGGTTGAGCAGCGTTTCTTGCTCGATACCGAGGTGTGGCGCGATCAAACCCTGATCGGTCGCGGTAGCGCGTTCAATGACGTGGTGGTGAGTTCCGGTGAAACCGCGCGCATGATTGAATTTGAAACCTATATTGGCGACCAATTTGTTTATTCGCAGCGCTCTGATGGGTTGATTATTGCAACACCGACGGGTTCAACCGCTTATGCGTTATCGGCTGGTGGACCAATTATGCACCCGCAACTTGATGCACTGGTTTTGGTGCCCATGTTCCCGCATTCGTTAAGCAGTCGCCCAATTGTGGTGGACGGCAATAGTGAAATTAAAATTGCGGTGGCGAGCGATAACCGTATTCACCCTGTCGTCACTTGCGACGGGCATTACAGCATTGAAGCCGAAGCAGGCGATACTATTTTAGTGCGCAAAAAAGCGCATAAACTGCGCATGATTCACCCAGTTGGTCATAATTTTTATGCTGCTTGCCGCGATAAATTAGGCTGGGGCAATAAGCTGACTAGTTAGGGAGTTATTATGAGCGCTTGGCCTGCTCTGCAATTTGAGCAAGAACCCACTAATCTCGCTGGGTTTGCCAGTTATTTACGCAGCGTGGGCTTTCCTCATCGCATTAGCGAAGAAGGCGGCAAATTAATCGTCTGGGTGTTTGATGAGCAGTATATTGCTTGGGTGCAACAGCAATATGGACTTTACCAACAAGGTTTGCTGGTTAATGCGCCACAAAAATCTTCACGC
This sequence comes from uncultured Spongiibacteraceae bacterium, assembly GCA_964568295.1. Taxonomy (GTDB): domain Bacteria; phylum Pseudomonadota; class Gammaproteobacteria; order Pseudomonadales; family DT-91; genus DATCSZ01. Next base: position 1,412 of record CAZMQC010000240.1, read on the forward strand.
CAAATTCCTTGGGCGAACTTAAAACATTATCCACTGACAACCGCCTTGGTGTTAGGCAGCGTGTTTGGCTATTTAGTGGTTTTATTAAACGCTATGCAGTGGGTTTCTTGGCTAAGTTTTCAAGGTCTTGAGTTGGTGCTGACGGAGCAAGGTTTAAAGCTTGCCACGCAAGACCATCAAAGCTGGTTGCAGCGGATGCAAGAAGGGCAGTGGTGGCGTTTGTTCACTCCGATGTTTTTGCATTTTAGCTGGATGCACTTGTTATTTAATATCACCATGTTGGGTTATTTTGCTGGGCAGATTGAACGCAAAAACGGCGTTTGGTTTTTGCTTAGCAGCGTTTTGTTGATGAGCTTGGTTTCTAATTGCGCCCAATATTTAGCCTCTGATCAGTTGTTTGGCGGTATGTCGGGCGTGGATTTTGGCTTGCTCGGTTTTTGCTCGTTAGTCAATTATCG
>CAZMQC010000241.1:0-1856 GCA_964568295.1 uncultured Spongiibacteraceae bacterium
TCAGCGAGTAAGCGTTGCTGGTTTTGTGTAATCGCATGGCTTTGTTCGGGGTAGAGCTGTTGTAAAACGGAGGCTAAGGTTTGAACCAGTTGCGGTAATTGATTGAAGTCGAGCCAGATATGTTCACTGCTAGGTGCTAAGGCAAACCATTGCGCCTTGTTATTTTTGGCTTTGGTTTTATGTGAAAAAGCCTCGTTGTCGCCGCCTAAATAAATAAAAACGGAGGCTTGATGCAAACGTTTTAAATCTTGAATAGTCAGCGCATAATCGTGCATATTTTGCTCAGAATGTAGCAAAATATCGACCGAGTGTGCTTGCGGCATTAATTGCTGATACAGCATGGCAAGCGGTGGAATGCTGACTAAAACGTTGCTGTTGGCATGGCTAAAACTGCTCGCGCTAAGCAGTAATAAACTGAAGAAAATCGTGCGGATAACCATGATACAACTTGACCGAGCCATAAAAGCCGATACTATACCATAGCTTCAAATTTCTCATTGAACTTCCCATCATGAACCCACTCATTATTGCCGAGCAAATTTCACTGGTTAAAGACACGCGAGTGATTTTGGACAATGTGTCGGTACGACTGCATGAGGACGAAATTTTAACCATTATCGGTCCGAATGGTGCGGGAAAAACCAGCTTGCTGCGGATTTTAATTGGCTTGAGCAAGCCGACTAATGGCTATGTGCAATACCCTAAACCACTGAAATTTGGCTATATGCCGCAGCAATTGAAACTTAATAGCGCGATGCCGCTGCCAGTGAGCAGTTTTTTAGATGTTCGAGGTTTTGAACAGGCGTTTTTGCAGCAAATTTTACAAGATTTGAATATTGCTCATTTATACCAACAAAGTATGCATAGCCTTTCTGGCGGCGAACGTCAGCGGGTGTTGTTAGCACGTGCTATCTTGCGCAGACCCGATGTGCTGGTATTAGATGAACCCGCGCAAGGCGTGGATATTAGCGGGCAAAACCGCTTGTACGAATTGATTGATACCGTTAGAAAGCGGCACCGTTGCGCGGTTTTGATGGTTTCCCATGATTTGCATTTAGTGATGGCGAAAACCGACCGCGTCGTCTGTCTGAATCAGCATATTTGTTGCCAAGGTCATCCCGATAGCGTGTCTAGCGATCAAGCCTATTTGTCGCTGTTTGGCAAAGTTAGCGCCCCCGCTTTGGCGACCTATGTGCATCACCATGACCATCATCATAATTTGCATGGCGATATTGTTGAAGGCGATAGCCATTGTAAAGGTTGCCACCATGATTGTTAGTTTGCTGTTGCCCAGTTTGCTAGCGGGTTTATTGATTGCGATAAGCGCCGGCGCATTAGGCTGCTTCGTGGTTTGGCGGCGCATGGCGTTTTTCAGCGATGCGCTAGCGCATAGTGCCATTTTGGGTACGGCGGTGGCGTTATTGTGCAATGTGCATATTTTGGTTGGGCTATTGGGTTACGGCTTGTTGGTGGCGTTTATTTTGTCGCGCTTTGATCAAAAGCTCAGCGTTGATGGCGATACCTTGTTAGCTATTATTGCGCAAAGTAGCTTGGCGCTTGGGGTTTTGTTATTGCCGTTGGCAGGCGAGACCGTGGATATTGAAAGTTTATTATTCGGCGATATTTTGGCGATTAATTGGTTTGAAGTTGCGGTTGCGGCGCTGGTTTCAAGCCTAATTGTTGGCTTGCTTGCTATCAAGCACCGAGAGTTAGTTGATTGCGCTATTGATGAGGAACTTGCTGCCACCGAAGGTATTGCGGTTGAGCGTAGCAAGTTGATGCTATTTTGCATGATGGTGGCGTTAATTGCGGTGGCGATTAATGTTGTTGGCGTGCTGCTAATTGGCGCTCTATTG
>CAZMQC010000242.1:0-1854 GCA_964568295.1 uncultured Spongiibacteraceae bacterium
GTCTGTACCTTCGATAGGCTTAATGCGTTGATTATGGCTCAGTGGCGTTTCACTTAACAGCCAAGCGGTGGACGGAGAAATATCGGCAATCAACATAACGGTACTTTCAGTTTTTTCGTTCATAATGCCAAAAGTACCTTGATTGATATAAGCATCTATATCAAAGTTTTCTGCTGACAAACTAGGCTGATCTACAACCGATGCAGATAGGATACGGTGTAAAGCAAACTGTCTGTAATTGTCGTAGCCATCAACCATCGCAACGAGATAACTAATGCTATAACGCGAGACCAAACCAATCGGGTGCAAGTGATGCTTTTGCACTTTGTTTTGCGAGCGCGATCGGTATTTCACCATGAGCTGTTGTTTTTCTAACATGGCTTGCGTGACTTTGCGCCAAACGTCCTCGTCGATGGGCGCTGGAATTAATGCTTTGCCATTGGGCAAAGTACGCACCATCTTCGTCCAATTGGCTAACTGATTATGCTGCAAGCCATCTAAATGCTGCTTAGCGGCATTGAATAACGGTCTTAATTGATCAGCCACACTTTGCGGCAGCAAGCTGCGTAATTGGGTTTCTGCCAAGTACAACGCTAACGCTGTTGGCGTATCCAAATACGGCAAACTAAAATTGGCTTCCTTGTCAAAGCTCCAGCGATAAGGCAGCTCAGAATCATCGCAAATAATGGGAAACAAAATCGACAAGCGATCTTTTAAATCACGCTGTATGGTGCGTTGATCAACTTTGAAACCGCGATCGGTTAGCTTTTCCGCCAGGGTACTGGTATCAATTCTTCCTGGAAAGCGAGGAATCAATTGCAATAAAGTCAGTTGTCTTAATAAGGTATCACGCGGGGCAGACATGGTATTTTTCCTATTGTTTATTCGCTACGCCAAAAGGGATATGCACTAAAGCCATGCTATCACCTTGCAAATGGGTCAACTGATCGTCAAAGAAAATATGGGGGCGCAGAGTTTCAAAAATGCGTCTTTTTTCCATACCGCCCAAGAAAAAGGTTTCATTGGCTTCCACGCCCCAGCTTTGCAGTGTGGTAACCACTCGTTCATGCGCCGGCGCACTGCGAGCGGTAATGATAGAAGTACGCAAAATACGCTGATAACTGCTATCTTCTTTTACTTGGCTATCTTCAAGCTTTTGCAACTTGGAAAGCTTGCGAAACAAGTCGGCTAGCAAGCCTGGCTGATGCACTTCATCTTGCCGCTCCCTTTCATATTCTTGAAACCTTTCTAGCCCTTCCTTTTTAAAAACAGACTCGGATTCGTCGTCCGCCAAAACGCCATCAAAATCAAACGCCACGCGCAACTCATAATCATCGTGCTGATCCTCTACTTTATTAGGCAAAATCAAACCAGCAGGATAATGAGCATCAACTGCCTCATGCACGTCTTTGGCATTAGCGGTTAAAAACAAAGAGGCATTAAAAGCCGGTATGTAAGGGAACGGCGGCATTCCACTTAAAAAAGCAGCGCGTTTAATATCCAAGCCATAATGAGCAATTGAACGGAATACCCGCCTGCCTGTTGCTGTCGAGTTTCTTGATAACAGAACTACCTCAACAGGCTGTTCTTGAGCAAATATCTGGTTAAAGCTTAGAAAGCGGCGGATAAAAGGAAAGGCTACGCCAGGCTTTAAAACCGCATCAATCTTTTGCTCCTGAAACTGGCGATAGGCTGTTTCGCCCTGCTCTCTAAATACTCGATCAGATTCCGTTAAATCGAACAAAGCGCTCGATGAAACAGCAATAACCAGTTTATCTTCAATGGGAAAGGACATAATTTTAATCGTTATTATTTTACGGATTCAAGATTAGCACAATTTGCAAAGCTTTCATT
>CAZMQC010000243.1:0-1810 GCA_964568295.1 uncultured Spongiibacteraceae bacterium
TAAATCAATCCCTCAAAACTCTAAAATGCCGCATCATAAAAGCCTAAAAAGCAACTATCTACTGCTGGTTTACGCCATTATTCCAGCAGTGCTCCTCGTTGTACTAGCAGACATAAGCCTATTCCAAAGCCAGCTACAAAACATGCTCCCCGCTAGCCCAGAAAGCTTATTAATCTGGCACCTTATTTTCGTCTATCCGCATATCTTCGCCAGCGTCCTAACGCTAGCAGACAAACAATACATCCAACACTACCAAAAACGCTTTATAACCGCGCTATTTTATATAGTCATCCTAGTGCTAGCATTCACCAGCCTACTGCCGCTTCTGCTCAATGAAAACAACCGACAAATCAGCTGGCTAATTTTCTTCATATTTATCGCCTTCGCCACAATGTACCACGTATTATCGCAACAACTAGGCATGAGCATGTCGCTCATGGGGCTAAAAGCCCAAGGCAAAGACTACGAAACATGGCGATGGCTTAACGCGCTGGCGGGCACTCTCTTATACCTAAGCTTATTCATTAAACCCATACTTCTATCCTACCAACTCCTTGATACGGCTATAAACGCCGCGCTGATACTGTGGATAGCAAGCGCCATACAAGGCGTAAGGTTAATCAGCCGCTCGCGCCATAAAATCGGCCAACTTTACGCTGCGTCAAATATTATCATGCTTGGTGTTGTGTATGTGCTCATTAAGCTAGACTACGGCTTTTTTGCCATCGTAATCCCGCGCGTAGTGCACGATATAACCGCATTTATGGTGTACAGTGTCCACGACCACAATCGTAACCGCAACACAAAACATAACTACATCTACAAGCTCAAGTTCCTCAAAGGCATATCCCCATTGCTACTCTGTTTCCCTGTTGCAGCAATCGTTTCACAACTTATACAATGCACCAGCTTTTACTTAGACAGCCAACTAGGTTTTCAACCGTTAAGCGCCTGTTTTGCCAGCTATTTCTATCAACCTAGCACGGAAATAACAAAACCAATTAACACCATGCAAATTTGGCTGCAAATATCCCTAATAGTGGCTTTTTTTCATTACTATATAGAAGCAATTATATGGAAAAAAGATGCGCCACATCGCAAGGGTGTAACTTTAAAAATCTAGCGGTAGATTACCCACTGCAAGCAATAGAATTTTTTGCGCATACGGTATATCCCAAAATAGAAGGCACGCCCAAAGTCACTTTGTTGAGGCAAGAGCAGCAAAAAGAAAGCTTGTCACAATACCACCGTGAGCTAGATGTACCTATATTGCTAGAGTGGCAGGGTAAGGCTAAACAAAATAAGTCGAACCGCACAGGGCAGGCTGCAAAGCATAAGAGTGAGCGAACGCAAACAGAAAAATCAATTGTCATATTTGCCATAGAACACGAAAGCAATCCTTACAAGTTCGACCCTATAAGACTGGCGCATTACTGCTTGGATTTGGCGAGGCAACACAAAACGACGCGCATTGTTCCAGTCGTGGTTTTTACCCGTTTGGGCGCATTCGATTTACAACTGCTACTGGGTACAGAAAAGTTTCACACCATGCAGTTCCAGTTTGCTTACTGCCAGCTGCCTAAAATACACTATAAAGACTGGGTTAATAGCCAAAATATTGTCGCTCGCACGGTCATGCCGCTGATGGCTTATAGCAAACAAGACAGAATTGATATGCTGCATAAGGCCTTGCAAGGTGTTTTGAACTTGGAAAGTGAGCGCTCTAAGCAAGGTAAGTATCTTGAATTTATAGAGCATTATGCGAAACTAACGCAAGAAGATGCTATCGAATTATTGCGACAATATCCTC
>CAZMQC010000244.1:0-1782 GCA_964568295.1 uncultured Spongiibacteraceae bacterium
CCTATCGACCCCGAAAATCCCGATGAGCGCATCGAGGTTATTCGCCAAACTGCGCAAGCCAAAGCGATTATTTGCCATCAGGCGCGTGCGATTCAAAACGCCTTAGTCCTTGCGGATTTACAAGCCGATATTGAGCAAGCAGCTAAGCATTGGAAGATTGCCAATAATGGTTGGGTTGACGAAGATGCGACTGCTTGTATTTTTTTCACCTCGGGTTCAACCGGTACACCAAAAGGCGTGGAAATCCCGCATCGGGCGATTGTGCGCTTAACGCATAACACCAATTTTGCTCATTACACCGCCAACGATAAGTTTTGTCATATTTGCAATACCGCTTTTGATGCTAGCAATGTTGAGCTGTGGTCGAGTTTATTGCATGGCGGTTGCTTGTTGTATTTAGACAATAATCAACTGCTAAATCCCGCCAGCTTTGCCGCGTTTGTGCAGCAAGAGCAGCCAACTGCTTCGGTGATGACCACCGCGCTGTTTAATTTATTTGTGCAATACCAGCCTGATATTTTTAAAAACTTTCGCTATCTAATGTTTGGTGGCGAAGCGGCTGATCAAGTGACCTGCAACTTGTGTATTCGCAGCGGCAAACCAGAAAACTTACTCAACGTTTATGGCCCCACCGAGAACGGCACTTACAGCACGGTGTATTTATTTGAAGAACAAGTGCAAGGCGCTGTCCCCATTGGTTTTGTGGTCAGCAATAGCCAAGCTTATATTTACGATCAATACAATCAGCTTGCGCCGATTGGCGTGATTGGCGAGTTGATTGTCGGCGGCGATGGTGTAGCGACAGGCTACCGCAATCAAGCACAGCTTAGCGCAGAGAAATTTATTACCGATAGCTATCGCGGCAAAGGTTTATTGTATCGCACAGGCGATTTAGCTTGGCTGCGTGAAGATGGCATGGTGATGTATGCAGGGCGCGCTGATGAACAAGTCAAATTACGCGGCTTCCGCATTGAAACAGGCGAAGTTGAGCAGTGCCTACTAGCCTTACCCACCATTGAGCACGCTTTTGTGGATGTGGATAAGCACCAAAGCAGTTTAGTCGCTTGGCTGGTTGCCAATGCGCCTATTAATTCAGCCGCAATAAAGCAAGCCTTGGCGCAACAATTGCCTAATTTCATGATACCCAGCGCTTTTGTACAACTTGAAAAATTACCATTAACCGCCAATGGCAAAGTAGATAAGCGCCAATTACCTGAACCAAACATTGAACAAAGCCAGCATTATTTAGCCGCTGAAACGCCGCTACAACAACAACTAGTCGCTATCTGGCAGCAGCATTTTAAGCTAGAAAAAATCGGTATTTTGGATAATTTTTTTGATTTAGGCGGTCACTCATTAATGGCGGCTAAAATTGCTAGCAGCATTGAAGAGCAACTTGGCTTAGCCATGGATATGCGCCGTATTTTTGAATGCGCTACTATTCAAAGCCTTGCGGCAAGCTTTGATCATTCTGATACACCACGCTTACCCGTTCTCGCCACAAGCCCTGCTTCTAGCGCTCATGTACCAGCCTCATTGAACCAACAGCGCCTATGGTTTTTACAACAGCTAAACCCTAGCTCCACGGCTTACCATATGCCTATGGCGCTGCGTATCCATCAAAAGCTAGCACCAAGCCAAATTGAGCAAGCCATTAATACACTTATTCAACGCCACGATGCTTTGCATAGCGCTCTAATTGACCAACAAGGCGAGGCGATATTACACGCTCAGCCGCAAAGCTGTATTCAGCTAGAGATTATTCATCTTAGTCATTTAGCC
>CAZMQC010000245.1:0-1759 GCA_964568295.1 uncultured Spongiibacteraceae bacterium
CTTGCTGGGTTGGATTGGAGCTTAGGGTGATGGAGAGTGCTTATTTTCTGTTATTTGGTTTGATTTTTGTGGTATGTTGACGGTCGGTTTCGTGAGCATACTAATATGAATAAGAAATTTGCCGATACGCCGACTAAGCGTTTTTTTAAGTTAGGCGCGATGGGGGCCAAAGTTGCCACGGCTTATACCAGTGGCAAGATTAAGCAGGCGATCAACCCACAAGATAAGCAGGCTTCGCAAGCGATTTTGTATAGTGAAATCGGCGAGCAGGTGGCGCAAACTTTGGGCGAAATGAAAGGCGCAGCCATGAAGGTTGGGCAAATTGTTTCGCAGTTTCATCATTTCTTTCCAGCCGAATTCACCGCGCAATTAGCCAAGTTACAACAACAAAGCCCGCCGATGCCCTACGCGGTGATTCAGCAGCAAATTCGTAAAGAATTAGGTTTTGGCCCTGAGCAGTTATTCGCTGAATTTGAACCTGAACCTTTTGCCGCAGCGTCGATTGGACAAGTGCATAAAGCGCTGACGCACGACGGCCAGCAAGTGATTCTGAAAGTGCAATATCCTGGGGTCGCGCAGTCTTGCCGTTCTGATTTGGTGCAGCTCAAACGCTTATTTATGTTGAGCGGTTTGATGAAAGTGGATAAGCAGGTTATGGATGAGTTATTTGTTGAAATCGAAAAGAACTTAATGGCCGAGTTGGATTATCAGCAAGAAGCCAAAAATCTTAAAGAATTTGCCGCTTTTCACCAAGACAATCCGCATATTATTATTCCCCAAGTGATTGATGATTTTAGCTCTGAGCGCATTCTTTGTTTAAGCTATGAGCCTGGCGATAGCATGAGCAGCCTGCGCGACAAAGGCTATAGCCAAGCCGAAATCAATCAGTTAGCCGTGCATTTGGTCAGCGCGATTTTTCACGAGCTGCTTTACCATTTGCGTGTGCATTGCGATCCGCACCCCGGTAATTTTGCTTTTCGTAAAGATGGTAAAGTCATTATTTACGACTACGGCGCGGTGACTGATGTTAAAGATTTGCTAATTGATCAATATATCGCTTTGGGCGAGGCGATTTTGCAGCAGAATTATCCGCAAGTTGATCAACAGTTGCTTAGTATGGGGCTGCGTAACCCGAATATGCCTAACTTGCCTGATGATTTGTATCAGCAGTGGTATGTTGAGTTTATACAACCGGCTTTAACCGAAGTGCGTCCCGCGTTAATCATGCAGCAACTACAACCTGCCATTAGCAAAAACATGAAGCTAATGATGGAGTTACGCGGCGCGTTCCAACCCAGTACTGGCACGATTTTTATTAATCGAGTATTGGGCGGGCACTTTTTAAACTTGGTGCAGATGGATACCGATATTGATATGAAACCCATCCTATTGAATTTATTATTTGAGGAAACGTGATGCAAACCGACGAGATTTTGCAGTTTATCCGAGCGATGGTGCCTGAGCTGAAGCATTGTAAACATTTGGGTATTGAGATGGTTCAGGCAAGCGCAGGTTCACTCACGCTTTTATTGCCTTACAGCGAAAAAATTATCGGCAATCCAGAAACGGGCGTTATTCACGGTGGCGCGTTAACCACCTTGATGGATACTGCTTGCGGTTTTGCTGCAATTAGTGCTTTGGATAGCCCCGGTATTTGCCCCACCTTAGATTTGCGTATTGATTATATGAAACCCGCCGAGCCAGGCTTGGCAGTGATTGGTCACGCGGAAGCGTATCGGGTTGCCAATAGCGTAGTTTT
>CAZMQC010000246.1:0-1738 GCA_964568295.1 uncultured Spongiibacteraceae bacterium
GCTTAATGCGTAGTAGGCTGCTGCTCCGCTTGCGCTTGTTGTAACGCCTGCTGATACAACGAATCAAAATTAATAGGCGCGAGCATAAACGCTGGGAAGCTGCCGCGTACCGCAAAAGAATCTACCGCTTCGCGCAAGTAAGGGAATAAAATTTCTGGCGCGCGTGTGCTTAATACTTGGCGTAATTGCTCATCGTTAAAGCCTTTTAGCAAGAAGATACCTGCTTGCGCAACTTCGATTAACAATAAGGTTTTTTCATTTTGAGTTGCGGTTACGGTTACTTGTAAAACCACTTCAAAATGGTCGCCGTCTAATTTATTGGTGCGTGTGTTAACGTCTAAATGTACTTGAGGTTCCCATTTTTGGGTAAATACTTCAGGGCCTTGCGGTGTTTCAAACGAAGCGTCTTTTAAATAAACACGTTGGATTGCAAATTGCATTTCTTGATTGTCCGCCATGGGATTTTCCTTTTATTGTTATTGCTTTAATAAGCTATCTAATTGACCAGAGCGGTTGAGTGCGTGTAAATCGTCGCAGCCGCCAATATGTTGACCATTAATCCAAATTTGAGGAACGCTGGTGCGTCGCGCTTTTTCTACCATTTCTGCGCGCACGTCGGGTTTGCCATCAACCGCAATTTCTTGATAGCTCAGCCCTTTGTCTTCCAATAAATGCTTGGCGCGAATGCAGTAAGGGCAGGTGCGTGTGGTGTAAATAATGATTTCGTTGCTCATGTCGCTGCTCTATTTAACCAAGGGTAAGCTGCTGGCTGTCCATTCGCTAAGGCCGCCGGTTAATTTGTAAACATTGGTAAAGCCATGTTTTTTCAATAATTTACTGGCGGGGCTTGCGGTCATACCCATTTTGCAAACCACTACAACAGGCTTGTCTTTGTAATCATTAAGTTCGACGTGGCGTTTTTCAAGGTCGCTATAGGGAATGTTATAGGAGTCGGTAATATGACCTTTGCCAAAGTCGGCTTTATCGCGAATGTCTAACACAATACCGTGTTCTTTATTGACCAGTTGCGATAGTAGCTGTGGGCTGGCTGATTTGCCGGCTTTGCTTTGCTCATAAAAAAACAGGGTGAACGCTAAAGCGCCCCAAATGGCAACTAGCATCCATTGCTCAGATAAAAATTCAAACAACATAACCATCTCCGAAAAAAGCAGGCTGCATTATACACGTAAGCCCGCTTAACTGAATAATCATCTGCACTTTCATAGCCATTTTTGTCGAATTTCGTTAGTATAATGCTTTATTTTTTAACTGAAACAAGACTTACCATGGCTGAGAAAAAAACGCCCACCGTTTTAATTATTTTGGATGGCTTTGGCTATCGCGAAGAGCAACAAGATAACGCCATTGCTCATGCCAATGCGCCAACTTGGAAAGCATTAAATCAATCCTATGCGAATACCTTAATTGCCACATCGGGTTTGGATGTTGGCTTGCCTGATGGGCAAATGGGGAACTCGGAAGTGGGGCACATGAGTTTAGGCGCGGGACGCATTGTTTACCAACAAATTACTCGCATTGACAAAGCCATTAGCGACGGCGATTTTTTTACCAATGCGGCTTATGTTGAAGCGATAAAGAAGGCGACGCAAGCGGGTAAAGCGGTACATATTTTAGGTTTGCTTTCGCCTGGCGGTGTGCATAGTCACCAAAATCATATTTTTGCCATGATTAAAATGGCGAAACAACAAGGTGCTAACGAGATTTTTGTTCATGCGGT
>CAZMQC010000247.1:0-1718 GCA_964568295.1 uncultured Spongiibacteraceae bacterium
ACTTTTAAGTCAACCGCTGCTTGGCTGGTTTGGCTATTAATGGATTTAGAGCCTAATGTGTTTGCTTCGCGGTTCAGCTCTTGGATTAAAAAGTCCAAACGGCGACCGCAAGCACCGCCTTTGTTTAAAGTGTTTTGAATTTCCTTAACATGGGTGTTAAGGCGATCTAGCTCTTCGTCCACATCAATTTTTTGTGCTAAAAACACAACTTCCTGCTCAATGCGTTCTGGGTCAACGGCTAATTGCAGCTCATTAAAACGATCGAGCAATTTTTGTTTTTGATTGGCAATAATGTCAGGCAACCATTGTTTTACGCCGTTGGCAATGTCGGTAATCACCGTTAAACGTTGTTCGATAATGGCTTTTAACTCTGCACCCTCGCGTTGACGGTGTTGTAAAAGCTGCTGCAACGCTTGCTGAAAACTTGCCAGTAACGCTTGGTCTAATTGTTCTTTATCAATGTCGATGGACTCAATTACGCCCGGCCATTGTAAAAAGGTACTGGCTTGCTCGGCGGCCGCTTGCGGTAGTTTTTCCGCAATGCGCTGGTTAGCATTCAGCAACGCCTGCAATAAGGCTTCATTTAATTGCAAGGTTTGTTCGGTTTGGTTAGTTTTATCAAAACGCAAACTGCACTCAATTTTGCCACGGCTTAAGGTTTGTCTAAGATTTTCGCGCAAAATATGTTCGCTGGCGCGAGCAAATTCAGGCATTTTAAAAGTTGGTTCTAAAAAACGCTGGTTAACCGAGCGAATTTCCCAAGTAAAGGTACCAAAACTTTCAGACTGCTCGATACGAGCAAAAGCGGTCATGCTATAAATCATAGGATATTCCTAAATAGTGAGGCGCATAGTTTAGCGGACTATGTGCATATAATCACTTGCGCAATAAATAGCTTTTGCGTAAGGTTTGCGGCAAATTTATAACGTTTAGCTACCAATAAGGAACATCCCCATGCAAAGACCGAGCGGCCGCGCAGTTAACCAACTCAGAGATATTTCCATCGTTCGCAATTTTACCCGTCACGCGGAAGGCTCGGTATTGATTAGCTTTGGCGATACCAAAGTGATTTGTACGGCTTCGATTAGCGAAAGCGTACCGCCGTTTTTAAAAGGGCAAGGGCAGGGCTGGATTACTGCGGAATACGGTATGTTGCCGCGCTCAACGGGAACGCGTATGAAACGCGAGGCTGCAAGCGGCAAACAAAGCGGTCGCACCGTGGAAATTCAGCGTTTAATTGGTCGCTCACTACGCGCGGCGGTTGATTTGAAGCTATTGGGTGAACGCACCATTACCATTGACTGCGACGTTATTCAGGCCGATGGCGGTACTCGTACAGCGTCTATTACCGGGGCAAGCGTGGCGCTAGCCGATGCGCTAAACAACTTATTAGCACAAGAAAAAATCAGCCAAAGCCCATTGTTGTGCCATGTTGCCGCCGTCTCGGTCGGTGTTTACCAAGGCGAGGTGGTGTTGGATTTGGATTATCCGGAAGACTCCGAAGCTGAAACCGATATGAACGTGGTGATGACATCGCTAGGCGGCTTTGTTGAAGTGCAAGGCACCGCCGAGGGCACACCGTTTAATGCCAACCAATTACAAAGCATGTTGGGTTCTGCCGAGGCGGGCATTCAGCAATTATTTGCCCTGCAACAACAAGCGCTTAACGGCTAATTGTTCTTTAAATGCCTATGGCTAGGCGCTTGTTAGAAAGCGCC
>CAZMQC010000248.1:0-1703 GCA_964568295.1 uncultured Spongiibacteraceae bacterium
ACCAGCAAAATTGCTTGGTCTGAATTACAAACCTTTTTTGCTGCGGGGCAGGTGGTTTTTTTAGAAAAAGGTTTGGATTTAATTGCAATGGCGGCTGAGTTTTCCTTGGATAATAAAGCGTTGCTTGCGCCGTTGATTGAGCAAGGCAAAATGGGCGTGGTCAACGAAACACTGGCGCAGCAGTGGTTAAACAATAATCAACAGGTTTGGGCGGTAGTTGTTGCGCCTTGGATATTAGTGCAGGCGGTTTAGTATGTCTCAAGTATTGGCTCAAGATTTAATCGACTTTATTCATCAATCCCCAACACCTTTTCATGCGGTGTTGACCATGAAACAGCGCTTGCAAGAAGCGGGTTTTCAAGCGCTTAAAGAAGCCGAACAATGGCAATTGCAACCAGGGCAGCGCTATTTTGTTACCCGTAATGATTCCAGCATTATTGCTTTTGTGTACGGCACTCATCTAACCGAACAAGGCATTCGCATGGTGGGGGCGCATACCGACAGTCCTTGCTTAAAAGTTAAACCGAATGCGGATATTAGCAGCCAAGGTTATTGGCAGTTGGGCGTTGAGGTTTATGGCGGCGCGTTGCTTAACCCTTGGTTTGACCGAGAACTTGCTTTGGCTGGGCGGGTTTCTTGTGTGGATAAAGCAGGGAAATTACAGCATTTGCTGGTGAATATCTCTGACCCCATTGGCATGATTCCAAGTTTAGCTATCCATTTGGATCGTGAAGCCAATAGTAATAAATCAGTTAATGCACAAAAGGAATTGCCTGTTGTATTGTCAATTAAACAAGAGCATTTGACGTTTAAAACTTGGTTGTTAACGCAAGTGCAGCAACAAAATCCAGATGTACAGCTTGAGCAAGTGTTGGATTACGAACTGTCATTTTATTCAGCGCAGGCGGGCAGCCTGTACGGGGTGAATCAAGAATTTTTGGCTTCTGCACGGCTTGATAACTTGCTGAGTTGTTTTATTGGTTTACAAGCCTTGTTGGCGCATGAAGGCGAACAATCGGCGCTACTGATTTGTACCGATCATGAAGAGGTGGGCAGTGCCTCGCATTGCGGCGCACAAGGGCCGATGTTGCAACAGTTTTTACAGCGTTTGCAGCCAGATCCTGAAAACTATGCGCGTATGATTGAAGCTAGCTATTTAGTTTCAGCTGATAATGCCCATGCAGTTCACCCTAATTATGCAGACAAGCATGATGCTAACCATGGACCGCAGATTAACCAAGGACCTGTGATAAAGATCAATGCTAATCAGCGTTACGCTTCGAATAGTGAAACGCAGGCGTTATTCCGTTTAGCTTGCCAACAGGCAAATATACCCGTGCAAAGCTTTGTGGTGCGTAGTGATATGGGCTGTGGTAGTACGATTGGTCCGATTACTGCCAGTGAAGTAGGGGTTAAAACGGTGGATATTGGCGTGCCAACGTGGGCAATGCACTCTATTCGCGAAACGGCTGGTGTGGCAGATTTGGACTATTTATACCAAGCGTTGTGTAGGTTTTATCAAGCTTGATTACAAATAAAAAAGGGCTGAATTAATCAGCCCTTTAATTTTTCTTAAAATTTATAGCCTGCGCTAATCATATAAGCTACAGGTTTTACGCGAAAATCAACTTTTGCACGACCTGCTCCAACAGCATCTACATAAGCGGTGGTGGTTAAATCAATATAACGAACCTGTGCGTTGA
>CAZMQC010000249.1:0-1697 GCA_964568295.1 uncultured Spongiibacteraceae bacterium
ACAAAATCCCGCCCTTGCGCTTGTGCAACCGCCTGATACGTCAACTGACCATGATAAATATTCAAACCACGTTGCAATGCCACGCTATCTTGCAATGCTTTTTTCACGCCTTTATTAGCCAGTTGCACAATATAAGGCAAAGTTGCGCTGGTTAACGCTTGGGTTGCTGTCCATGCGGCCGATGATGGCATATTACCCACGCAATAATGCGTAACACCATGCTTTTGGAAAACAGGCGCTTCATGCGAGGTTGGAACGCTGGTTGCGATACAGCCGCCTTGGTCAATCGCCACATCGACAATCACCGAACCTGCACGCATATTTTTCACCATCGCCTCAGAAACTACTTTCGGCGCACTGCCGCCAGCAACCAGTACCGCGCCAACAATTAAGTCCGCATCTGCCACCAAATCATCAATCGCCTGCTCACCACTGTTCACAATATTTAAGCTCGGATAAAGCGTTTTTTGTCGCTGCAATACTTCATCAATACGATCAACCAATGTTACGTTTGCGCCCAAGCCCACCGCTACATTCACCGCATTACTACCGACTACGCCACCACCCAGCACCAGCACGTTGGCAGGTTTTACGCCGGTAATACCGCCCAATAAAATGCCCATACCGCCGTGCGCCGTTTGTAAATAGTAAGTGCCTACTTGCGTTGCAAGCTTACCTGCAACTTCACTCATCGGTGCAAGCAAAGGCAAATAGCGACCATCTTCCGATACCGTTTCATAAGCAATCGCGACACAACCCGTCTCTAACAAATGTTGAGTTAATTGTGTATCAGGCGCTAAATGTAAGTAAGTAAACAAAGTATGTTTATCGGTTAAATACGCATATTCATTGGCTTGCGGCTCTTTAACTTTAATAATTAACTCGGCTGCTTGGTAAACCGCCTGCGCATCCGCCAATACTGTCGCACCTGCTGCTTGATAATCCGCATCTTGAAAACCAATTCGCGCGCCACAGCCTTGCTCAACAAAAACTTGATGGCCATTCTGGCATAATTCACGCGCCCCTTCAGGCGTTACACCCACACGGTATTCATGGTTTTTGGTTTCTTTAGGTACACCAATATTCATCGTTTTCCTCGTTGGCTAGAACGCTATAACAGCCAGTGTTTCAAAATGTTTTGTGGACGGAAACATATCTAAAAGCTGCACCGCCTCGATGGTAAAAGATTGTTGTATTTGCGCCAAATCACGCACCATGGTCGCCGCATTACAACTGACATAAATTAATTGTTTGGGTTTTAGCGCTGCTACCCAACTCGCCAACTCCGCAAAGCCTTTTCTTGGCGGATCAATTAATAAGGTATCAAATTGCGTTTGCTTGACAGCCGTTAAAAACGTAGGCAATGCTTTTGGCGCAAATAGGTCAAGCTGCACAAAATCTGGATGGGGATTTTCCGCAACATCCACCATCTGCCGCGTGATTGCCGAGCGCGCAATTATACCGTTGGATAAATTTCCATTTCCAGAAAAAAGATCAAGAATTGCATTGGGCTTAGCGTTTAGCACATGAGTTAGCACTTGCTCACACAGCACATCATTCATCGCCGAATTGACTTGGCTAAAGCCGCCATAAGCATAGGGCTTATTCCAGAAAACCTTAACCTCCCCCTCAATCAAGGCTACTTCACAATGCCCGCTACTCTGCTTTTGCGAGCGCCAGACTTTTTGCTGATAAAG
>CAZMQC010000250.1:0-1659 GCA_964568295.1 uncultured Spongiibacteraceae bacterium
GCTTTCGCTGCTGGCGAACCATTGCAAATTGTTGAAGTTGATGTTGCTCCGCCAAAAGCTGGTGAAGTTTTAGTAAAAATCTCACACACCGGCGTTTGTCACACCGACGCGTTTACCTTATCAGGCGAAGACCCAGAAGGTGTTTTTCCCGTTATTTTAGGGCACGAAGGCGCAGGCGTTGTCGTTGAAGTAGGCGAAGGCGTAACCAGCGTTAAGCCCGGCGATCACGTTATCCCGCTTTACACTGCTGAATGTGGCGAATGCTTATTCTGTAAATCCAATAAAACCAACCTATGTACCGCCGTTCGCGCCACCCAAGGCAAAGGCGTTATGCCTGATGGGACTACGCGTTTTTCCTACCAAGGTCAGCCAATTTACCACTATATGGGCTGCTCAACCTTCAGCGAATACACGGTTGTTGCCGAAGTTTCTCTAGCAAAAATCAACCCAGAAGCCAACCACGAAGAAGTGTGTTTATTAGGCTGCGGCGTAACGACTGGCATTGGCGCGGTACACAACACGGCTAAAGTGCAAGAAGGCGACACCGTAGCCGTGTTTGGCTTGGGCGGCATTGGATTATCCGTGGTGCAAGGCGCAAAACAGGCAAAAGCTAGCCGCATTTTTGTGATTGATACCAATCCAGAAAAATTTGCCTTAGCTAAAGAATTTGGCGCAACTGACTGCATTAATCCCAAAGATTACAACAAACCTATTCAAGAAGTGATTGTTGAAATGACTGGCTGGGGGGTTGACCACTCGTTTGAATGTATTGGTAATGTTGACGTGATGCGCTCGGCGTTAGAGTGTGCACACCGTGGCTGGGGGCAATCGGTGATTATTGGTGTTGCAGGCGCGGGTAAAGAAATCTCTACCCGCCCTTTCCAATTGGTCACAGGTCGCACCTGGAAAGGCACTGCTTTTGGTGGCGTAAAAGGCCGTAGCCAATTGCCTAAAATGGTGGAAGATGCAATGCAAGGCAAAATCAAACTTGCGCCATTTGTTACGCATACCATGCCGCTTGAAGAAATTAATCAAGCATTTGATTTAATGCACGCGGGCAAATCTATTCGTTCAGTAGTGCAGATGTAACTAGCAAAGCGCTGATTAACGTTTATGTGACACTCGTTAATCAGCGCCACGTTCATTAGCTTACCTATTCTTTTGATTTGTTAGGAGTTTTCTTATGGAACTGGTCGAACAACATTTATGCTTTGGTGGCAAGCAATCGGTTTATCAACATGATTCACAAAGTTTGAACTGCCGCGTTAATTTTGCCATTTACACCCCTGCGGAAGCTGAAAACGAAAAACTGCCCGTACTTTACTGGCTATCGGGTTTAACCTGTAACGAACAAAACTTTATCACCAAAGCAGGGGCGCAGCAGTTCGCCGCAGAAAATAAAGTAATATTGGTTGCGCCTGATACTAGCCCGCGCGGTGATAATATTGCCGATGACGAGGCTTATGATTTAGGCAAAGGCGCTGGCTTTTATGTTAACGCCACCCAATCGCCTTGGGCAGAACACTATCGCATGTATGATTACATCGTGGACGAATTGCCCGCCTTAATTGACGCCAACTTTCCCAACAACGGCAAGCGCGGAATCTTTGGTCATTCGATGGGTGGCCACGGCGCTTTAGTCATTGCTTTACGCAACCC
>CAZMQC010000251.1:0-1651 GCA_964568295.1 uncultured Spongiibacteraceae bacterium
AACCGATAAACAAAACCTTTTTCTCTGGTAACGCGCAAGCGATCATCTCCTATACGTTCTATATCGAAAGGACTACCAAAGTCTGTTATTAAAAATACCTGCTTAGGCATCGGCTTACCTTGCAAAAACAATAACGGTTTCAATAAAGCACTATGCAGCACCGAACCCTCAACAATAACGACGGTTTTATCTTCTAAGTTTTCTACTTGCAAGGGTGCAGAAGATAAAAGACTCAGCGTATCTTTCGCTGATTGGTGAATAAGTTTAGACGCAACCAATAAATATACGGGCGCTAAAATTAAATGCAAAACCACAAAAGTATAAGCAAGCAGACGCTTAAACTGCGGCGCTCTGCCACTTACCCGCCGCTTAATGAGTATTTGATCTATAACGATAGCAATGACAAGACTATAACCAATACTAGGAATCAGCAGCAACCGATCCTGATTAATCAAAGAACAAAACGGGATAATAGAAATACTGGCGGCAACAAAACCAAATAAAACAAGCTTTTGTTCTTTCAACAGATTCAGCAAGCCCAATAACAATAACAGCACAGCGCCTAGCATCGCCAACCAAAGCCAACGCGCAATCTCAGGGCTGATCAACTGCGCCATAGGATGAATTTCCGTCGGCAAAATAGAGAAACTGGTGAATACAAACACCGGCCAGCGCTCAATAACTGCCCGTAAAAAGGCCGTCGTTTCGGAAACGGGATTAATGTATTGCACACTACCACTAGTAGCGAAACCAAGAGTTTGATAAACCGCCAACCAAGCTAGCATCAAAACACCATAGGGCAAAATTGCCAGAAAACCTTTTTTAGAGCCCTCACGATCAAGGGTAACTGCATAAGCAAAAAAATAGCCGCCAAAAGCAACCGCCGACTCACCTGATAATGCCGCCAATAGCAAGCTGACCAGCGCTAACGCTAAATACTTAACATCTTGCTTTTCTCGCCATAAAACATGACACAATAAAGCCGCCAAGGCGAAAAAAGAAGCAATTAACGCATTTCGGTTGGCTACCCAAGCTATTGTCGCAGCATGATGACCGTTCAACACAAAAATCAAACATACCAAAATAATCAGCTTTTTATCTAATCCCAAACGCTTGAGTAATAGGGCTAGCAAATACGTTAAAGCCACAAACCAAAGCAAACTATGCAAATGCGCAAAAACAGAATTTTGCGCAGCAAGTTGATAGTCCAACCAATGCGTTAACTCAGTGAAAGGACGCCAAAAAGTAAAGTAAAAACTTTCGCCCGTCCACCAAGGCAAAGCACCATTCAACATCAACAACTGCCGATAATCATCATCGTTGCGAATAATCGAGAACAATCCAAATAGGCTACCATCGTGCGCTTGCGGCAACGGTGAATGAGGATGCAGTAAAAGTAGATGGAAAAAATCATCCGCAAAGAAAGGTGCGAATAAGATAGGGGCTGTAAATAGCAAAAATACGCCCACGATTTGAGCTAAACTGATATTTGATAAAATCCGATTTAACATTGTTTTTATTATTTTCTAGGCAAAAAATTTGCTGAACACAATAACAAAAAAAGCCGCAACATGTGCGGCTTTTTACGGTATTACGCAAAAGCTTATTTAATTTTCGCTTCTTTATAAATAACGTGTTTACGAACCACTGG
>CAZMQC010000252.1:0-1647 GCA_964568295.1 uncultured Spongiibacteraceae bacterium
CTCGGTAGCTTTGGCTTTGGCTTTTTGCCAGTGTTCGCTGCCAAGGCGATGCAAGGGAGCATTATCGGTATCTGAGCCGCTATAACGTGAGATGAGATGCAACGAGGTAACGGGTACATATAACAAAGCATCATCCGCATAGCGAATACACAGAAATTCTTGCGCGTTTCGCTCAATATCAATCAGTTTTAACCCTGTATAACGACCAATACCGTGGTCGATATGCACAATCGCATCGCCAGCTTTAAGTTCGGTTAAGCTTTTAATTAGTGTGTCAGGATTGCTTTGTTGGTGTTTGCGGCGACGATGTTGCTGCACGCGCTCACCAAATAACTGCGCTTCAGTAATGATTTCAAGGTTAGCTAATTTTAAACCGCGTGCTTGATAAGACACGGCGATGCCGACTTTAGGTTGTCGTTGGATAAAGTCTTGCCAATCGTCGATTTCTTGATAGCTGATGGCAAGCTGTTTGAAAATAGCCAAAACCGCTTCGCGACGCCCTAAGGAATCCGCGCAAAATAGAATAGGGTGCTGAGCCTGTTGTAAGTAATTTCTGATCGCCACATACGGTTGCTGTGCATGAGCATCAATCGGTAATTGCGTAATGGTTTGCGAGTTAAAAACAATATGGCCTTTAGCGGTATTATGCTGCTGAAATTCATCGGTTAGCACGATACGCGGAAAGTTTTTTAATTGTTCAAACAGTTGTTGTTCGGTGATAAATACTTTTTCGGGCGGTAATAACGGATGTTTTCTATCGCCACGGTATTGTTGATAGCGATAATCCACCTCGCTTAAGAACTGTTGGCAGCGCTGTTCAATATGAGCAGTGCTAATAATGGTGGTGTTCTTGGGGAGATGCTCAAAAAAGCTAGCGGTTTGTTGGAAAAACAGCGGTAAATAGAACTCAATTCCTGGAAAAGCAATGCACTTTTTCAAGTCGTGATAAAAATAGGTGTCTTTTAAACTGATTTGCTCAAATTGTTGATACCAATTATCTTCAAAAACCGCCAAGCTTTTTTCATCAAACGGAAATTCCTGCGCGGGCAAAATATCAATGGCTTGAATGGTTTCGTGCGTTAACTGATTGTCGGGCGTAAAGGTTTTTATCCGCTCAACTTCAACGTCAAATAATTCAATGCGGTAGGGCAGTTCGCTACCCATCGGGAATACATCAATAATACTGCCGCGCACCGCAAATTCGCCGTGCTCGTACACCGTTGCTACACATTGATAATGCGCTTGTTCTAAATACTGGCGTAGCTGCTGAATATTGAGTTGATCACCGGTTTTAATTTGCAAGCTGCTTGATGCGACATAAGCAGGCGGCGCAATTTTTTGCATTAAGGTGTTAATGGGGATAAATAAAACCGCTTTCGGTTGTTGCGATAGCTGATATAAACAGCGCAAACGTTCCGAAACAATATCGTGATGCGGTGAGAAGCGGTCGTAAGGTAAAATTTCCCAGTCAGGAAAGCGTAGGCGTGTTAATGCGGGATTAAAGAAGGCAACCTGTTGTTCCAAGTCATAGGCTTGCTGACTATTATCGCAAATTACGAGTAATGTATGCTGGCTTTGTTGCGCTAATTCAGTAATCGCAAGTGCTTGAGCGCCTGCGTGCAATTGCCCCCAATATTTCTTTTGCCC
>CAZMQC010000253.1:0-1646 GCA_964568295.1 uncultured Spongiibacteraceae bacterium
GTTACCGCCCTCGCGGTTTAAAACGGAAAACGGCGCTCATTGGGCGCCGTTTTTTTATCTACTCATCACCTTTCTCTTATAAGCAAAATAGCGCAAGTCAACGGCAAGCAATCAACATGCGACCTGCTATTGATGAAAAATCCGCCCTACAAAATCGTCTGCTTCAAACCGTTTTGTTTTGTTCAGTGCAGCATGTATTATTAGCCGCTGTGCTATGTAAACCATTTGTTATTTAGGGACAACTATGAGCAATCCAGAACAAGAATTTTTAAACGCTTTGGACGACAAATTATGGAAAGCCGCCGACAAGCTCCGCTCCAACCTTGATGCCGCCAACTATAAGCACATCGTGCTTGGCTTAATCTTCTTAAAATACGTATCCGATGCCTTTGAGCAGCGCCAAGAAGAATTATTAAAACTGTTTAAAACCGACAGCAACGATAACATTTACTACCTGCCTGCTGATGGTTACGCCAGCAATGAAGATTATCAAGCGGCATTACAAGATGAGCTAGAAATACTGGATTATTACCTAGAAACCAAAGTGTTTTGGGTACCTAAAGCAGCTCGCTGGAGCACGCTCAAAGAAAAAGCGGTGTTGCCAGTTGGCTCAGTATTATGGCAAGACGATGCAGGCAAAGACGTTACTTTGCGTTCGGTATCTTGGTTAATTGATAACGCTTTAGAAACGATAGAAAACAGCAACCCAAAACTAAAGGGAATTCTTAATCGCATTGGTCAGTACCAGTTAGAAAATGAAAAATTGATCGGCTTGATTAATACGTTTTCAGATACGTCTTTCACTAAGCCTACGCTTAATGGTCAGCAAATTGATTTAAACAGCAAAGACATTCTGGGTCATGTGTACGAATACTTTTTAGGTCAATTCGCACTCGCTGAAGGCAAGCAAGGCGGCCAATACTACACGCCTAAATCCATCGTGACCTTAATCGTAGAAATGCTGCAACCCTTTGAAGGCCGAGTATATGACCCCGCTATGGGCAGCGGCGGTTTTTTTGTTTCCAGTGATAAATTCATCGAACGCCATGCGCACAAGCAGCAATACAACGCTGAAGAACAACGTAAACACATTTCCGTGTATGGGCAAGAATCTAACCCTACCACATGGAAATTGGCTGCGATGAACATGGCTATTCGCGGCATCGATTTTAACTTTGGCAAAAAGAACGCTGATACTTTTTTAAGCGATCAACACCCCGATCTACGCGCCAATTTCGTCATGGCTAACCCACCGTTTAATATGAAAGATTGGTGGCATGAATCCTTAGCCGATGATGTGCGTTGGCAATATGGCGTACCGCCGCAAGGTAATGCCAACTTTGCATGGATTTCACACATGCTGCATCACCTAGCCCCCACAGGCAGTATGGCCTTGTTATTAGCCAACGGTTCAATGAGCTCAACCACCAGTGGTGAAGGCGATATACGCCGCCGCTTAGTTGAAGAAGACTTAGTTGAATGTATGGTCGCCCTACCCGGTCAATTATTTACCAACACCCAAATTCCTGCCTGCATCTGGTTTTTAAGTAAAGACAAAGCCAACGGCAAAGTATTTAAGCAAAACAAACGCAACCGCAAAGGCGAGTTCTTGTTTATTGATGCCCGCAATATGGGCTATATGAAAG
>CAZMQC010000254.1:0-1631 GCA_964568295.1 uncultured Spongiibacteraceae bacterium
ATGGTATCTAGCACCCGAATAGTCTGCAATAAAAGGGAAGTTCGTTAGGGGTAGATTTATACAGCCTTCGAAACATGAATAAAAATGATATTTATTCACCAATCAATGACAATATGTCATAATCATCGCATTGGGTGACGCCGTAGCGATTAGATTGACGCACTGAATGTTACGGAAAAAAGAACGTGATTTGAGGGTATGCCAATGATTGATCGTAGCCATTTACGTATTTTGCGTGAAATAGACGCGCAAGGCTCGCTCACCGCAGCAGCCACGGCACTGCATCTAACACAGTCGGCTCTTAGCCATAAAATCATTCGCCTAGAACAGCAAATTGGCACGCCCGTTTGGCGTAAAGAAGGGCGCAATCTCAAACTAACCCAAGCAGGAAATTATTTATTGCGTGAAGCAAAACGCTTGTTGCCGCAATTAGAACGCATTGACGAGGTGCTTGAGCAATATGTCAAAGGCGAGAAAGGCGCGTTAAGTATTGGCATGGAATGCCATCCCTGTTACCAATGGCTTTTGTTGGTGATTAATCCATTTTTACAGCAATGGCCAGAAGTGGATGTTGATGTGACACAAAAATTTCAGTTTGGCGGGTTGGCTGCGTTATTTAATTATGAAATCGACTTATTAGTCACGCCCGATCCCGTATTAAAAGAAGGCATTGTGTTTGAACCAGTTTTTCCGTATGAACAAGTCTTAGTGGTGGGTAAAAACCACCCTTTTGCTGGCCTAGATTGGGTAAACCCTGAGCAAATTATCGACCAAACGCTTTATACCTATCCCGTAGCAGTTGAGCGCTTGGATATTTATCAACAGTTTTTATTACCCGCCAACTGTTTACCCAAAAACCATAAAGACCTAGAGGCAACTGAATTGATGCTGCAAATGGTGGCGGCTAATCGCGGGGTAGCATCCTTGCCTTTATGGTTGGTTAAAGAATATCAAAAGTCCTTTGCTGTTGCGTCCGTACGCTTAGGCGAGCAAGGCATTCATAAGCACATCCATGTTGGCATACGCTCGTCAGATAGTGAGGATATACATTTAAAGGCGTTTATCACCTCGGTAAAAAGTTTACCTATACTTTAACAATCTCGATAAACCACTTAGGTTGCATGGCATCAAAATCTTGGCGGAGATTAGATGGCAAATAACTAGCTGAATCCAACACGTAAGGCGCACCATCCACACGCTTAAACACCACCCAATGCCAAAAGCTTTTGTCATCTTCTTGGTGATACTTAATAGACAATAAGGCCAAATCAGGCAAAGCATCCCAAGATTCAAACGGCACTTCTTGATCCGAGCAAATGACACCTGAACCAGATAATAAACGTCGCACATAGCGCGTATCCGACCACAGCGATTGGTCTGATGCATAAATGCCCATATCAGTGGCGATGGCTTTCACTTCTGAATAGCGCTTACCGAGGATATTGGCGACAGCAGCAATACCGCAACCCGTAGCTTCCTCTTGGATAATTACTTTCAGCACTTAACTTCCCTTAAAATCAGCGTAATTTTAAAAAACTAGGCAATATAAGCAACAAAAAAGGGCGCTCATAATGAACGCCCTTTTCACTTTCAAGCAGTATTAAACCACTTGTTGTTTTTTGCGACCGCGC
>CAZMQC010000255.1:0-1619 GCA_964568295.1 uncultured Spongiibacteraceae bacterium
TTTTTGCTATTGAGCCTAGCTATTTTGGCTTGCTGTTTGCCATTAATGTGGTTGGTTTGTTTTTAGGCAACTGGTTAAACAGCCAACTCGTGGTTAAATACGGCTTTCATGCCATGCTGATTATGGGGAGCGTTTTTATTGGTTTGGGCGCGGTCTTTTTATTTATTGGCAGCATTTACCAGTGGCATACTATTTACACGATTATTATCGGTTTATTTATCACGATTGCGCCTGTGAGCTTTGTTAGTTCTAACGGCAATGTGGGGATGCTGAATTTGTATCCAAACAATGCTGGGGCGGCAAGTGCGGTGTTTGGTTTAGCGCAATTTGGTTTGGGTGCATTTGCTAGCTTTTTAGTTGGTTGGTTCTACAACGGTAGCGATTTAGCCATGACGCAAGTGATTATTATCACTGCGCTAGGCTGTTTTTCAGCAAGTATGTGGCTGTTTTTATATCGCCACCGTTACCGTATTATCAATCAATAATTCAGCGTTTGAGCGTCGGTAAAAAGTAAGCCACTACGCCAATCAACGGTAAATAGGCGCAGATTTGGTAAACAAATTCGATGCTATGGCTATCAGCAAGCGCACCTAGGGCGGCTGCGCCTAGCCCTGCGATACCAAACGACAGACCAAAAAATAAGCCTGAAATCATACCCGTTTTGCCGGGTACTAGTTCTTGCCCATACACCACAATGGCGGGAAAAGCCGAAGAAATCACAAAGCCGATAATAAACACCAAAATAATACTGGGCACTAAGCCAACAAATGGTAATGCCAAAGTAAAAGGCGCTGAACCTAAAATAGAAAACCAAATAACTCGTTTACGACCAAATTTATCGCCTAAAGCGCCGCCGATTAAGGTACCGATTGCACCGCCTAATAAGAATAAAAACAAACAGTATTGCGCCGCTTGTATGCCAATACCAAAGTGCTCAATAAAGTAGAAAATCAAATAGCTATTTAGACTGGTAATATAAATAAACTTCGAGAATATAAGCACTAATAGCAAAGTGAGTCCCAACTTTACTTGCAAGCTACTTAGCCCTGTTTCTGTTTTGGCTAAGCTTTTCTGCCCTTGGATAGAATTTAAACTGCCCGCATACCAACGGCTGACTTGTAGCAACAATATCGCGCCGATTAAAGCCACACAGGCAACCCAAGCCACTTGCGACTGACCATAAGGCACAATCAAAATCGCCGCCAGCAAAGGGCCGATAGCCGAGCCTAGCGTACCGCCCACCTGAAAAATAGACTGCGCCAAGCCGTGTTGCCCCGAAGATGCCATGCGCGCAATACGTGAGGCTTCAGGGTGAAAAATCGCTGAACCAATACCAATTAATACCGCTGAAACCAGAATAATGGGATAGCTCCAAGCACGTGAAAGCAGCAGCAAGCCGACCAAGGTAAACAACATACTTAAAGGCAACGACCAAATATTCGGGCGTTTATCGGTGAAATGCCCAATCAATGGCTGCAAGAGTGATGCCGAAAACTGAAACGCCACGGTAATTAAACCGATTTGTAAAAAGCTCAGCGAGTAATTGCCCTGAATAACAGGATATAAAGCCAGCAACACCGACTGCATCATGTCATTGATGAAGTGGCTAAAGCTAATCG
>CAZMQC010000256.1:0-1615 GCA_964568295.1 uncultured Spongiibacteraceae bacterium
CAACTCAGCGGTGAAAACCATAATTATTTTGATCAGCAAGAGTTGTCAATGATAGAACAGCGGCCGCAACTTGCTCTGTTAGAGGATAGGGAGTTGGTAGCGGTTATGCAAAATGCAACCCAAGCCAAACGAAGCTTTTCTTATATCATAAAAAGTGGCGCGCATTTCACTTATCAAGATAAGTATCCTGGCACGTTCAAATCTTTATCGAGCGCGTTGAAGCACCCTTATGTGCAAGCGCATCCTGTTCGACAACATTATGTTCATGCAATTGACTATCAAACCGGTCGATTTTTTGAAACATTATTAGAGAGCCAATTTCCGCCGCGTACCCTTATTTTTTATACCGCTGACCACGGACAAAATGTAGAGGATAGCAAAGGATTTACGCATTGCACTTATTCAACGGAACCTGAGGAGGATGAAGGAGTTGTGCCTTTACTGGTTTTAAGTAATTTCGCTTTGCCTGATTTTGCCGCAGCCGTCATCAGCAATCAGCATCAACTTTCTCATGCGGATCTTATGGGCACGATTTTAAATGTAATGGGTTATGGCGAAATGAGCGAAAGCGGATTGTTAAAAACGGTAGGATACAATCAGAGCTTTGTTTACGGCAGTCCGTTTGGTCATTTTAATGGTGCAGTAAAACTGAAACAGCTTGATGGAAAAGCGTATTTGGCGAAGTTAAAAGCGCGTTGGCAGGAGTAAAAATAAATTGCCCCGCATTAGAAGCGGGGCAATAGCATGGTTTAAGCGCTACGACGTGGACGGCGTTTTTCACCGCCATCGTTACCACGGCGATCATTGCTACCACGTTTGCCGCGTGGCGCATCGTCGGCGAAGCTGCTGCTATCACCCGCTGATTTCTCTAAGCTGATTTGCAACTGTTGCCCACGCACCCAAACAGTACGCAATTTTTTCAGCATATCTTTAGGCATACCGGCTGGTAAGTCGATGAGGCTGTAATCTTCGCGTAATTTGATTTTACCCATCACTTGCGAGCTAATGCCTGCTTCGTTAGCGATTGCGCCGACGATATCGCCTTTTTGTACGCCGTGCGTTTCGCCTACGGCAATACGATAAGTATCCATCGGGCCGTCAACACGTGCTTGACGCGGGCGACGTTCTTCACGCCCATCACGATCACGGCTGCCGCGCTCTCTACCTTCGCGGCCTTCTCTGCTGCGTCCATCGCGCTCGCCACGGTCGCTACGTTCACCTCTTTCGCGGCGTTCACGGCGTTTATCGTCACGACCGCCACGATCTTCGGATGGCATCGTCATTTCTTTGATATAGAACGGTTTGCCAGCGGCTTGGATGCTAGCAATTGCTGCTGCCAAGTCTTGCGGATCAGTATCAGGGAACTGTTTCAAATACTTGGCAATAACGCTTTTGTATTCGGTTAAGTCTTTTTCTAATTCTTGGTTGATATGGGCAAAATAATGCGCCAACTTGCGTTGGTTTAATTCTTCTGCGGTTGGGAATTGGAATTTCTCAATTGCTTGGCGAGTTGCGCGTTCAATCGAGGTCAACATATTACGTTCACGATTGGTAACGAATAAAATCGCATCGCCTTCACGCCCTGCGCGACCAGTACGGCCAATACGGTGTACGT
>CAZMQC010000257.1:0-1592 GCA_964568295.1 uncultured Spongiibacteraceae bacterium
TTAAAGCTCAAAGAAACCTCGTATATTCAAGCCGAAGCGTATCCAGCGGGCGAATTTAGACATGGACCGATTGCCTTGGTTGCCGATAGTTTCCCCGTGATTGCCTTGGTTGCGAAGAATGAGTTAACCGAGCGTATGCAGGCCAATATTGCTGAAATTTTACAGCGTAATGGGCGCGCAATTGTGTTTGCAGAGCATGGTGTTGAATTTGACCCGAATGCAAATTTGACTATCATACGCTTACCAAAGGTTGCAGAAGTGGTGGAGCCGATGGTTTATGCCGTGCCGTTGCAACTATTTGCCTATTATGTTGCTTTGGCGAGAGGAACTAACGTGGATCAGCCCCGAAATCTAACTAAATCGGTGGCAGAATAAGTTTATTAATTGAAGGCAGCGTAAGCTGCCTTTTCTATCAGGAGACTATGATGAGTCAATTACCTCCCTGCCCAGAATGCCAATCCCCTTATGCTTATGAAGATAGGAATTTGCTTATTTGTCCAGAATGCGGACACGAATGGCAAGCGGGTGAAGAAGTGAAAGTTAGCGAAGGGCTTGTGGTTAAAGATGCGCATGGCACTTTATTGCAAGACGGCGACGATGTAACGGTAATCAAAGACTTGAAAGTCAAAGGTTCCTCGTCAGTGGTAAAAGTTGGTACTAAAGTTAAAGGTATTCGCTTGGTGGAAGGCGACCACGATATTGATTGTAAAATTGATGGGATTGGCGCGATGAAACTGAAATCGGAATTTGTTAAAAAGGCCTAAGTTTGTAAGTAAGTGCTCAGCATTCGTTGGCTAGAATGCTGAGCACTTTATTTATAACTTCTTAACAATTATCTGCACTACACTCGCAAGTCCCGTATGGCCTTGCCCCTCAATTACCTCGCGCTCAATGGTTTGCGCCAGTAATACTTCACAATCGGGAAATTCTTGGATAATTTCGTCCAACTGATAAAGCATATCAATATTTTTCGGACCGCCAGTATGGTTGTTAATTTGCGCCTTGCTATAGCCTTCTAGCAATAGGATGCCACCTGTTTTTAAGCTGTTAACAAGCGCTGTGTGTAAGCGTTTACGTACTTTTGGTGGTAAGTGAGCAAAGATAGAAACAACACCATCAAAGCTGTGCGCGGCTGGCGTATAGTCAGCTAAATCAGCAACTTCGGTTTGAATACTGACGCCTTTTCGCTGCGCTAACTTACGTGCTTTATCTAACCCAACGTTAGAGCTATCAACGCCTAGTACGTTTAAGCCGTGCTGCGCCATAAAAACCGCATTACGTCCCTCGCCTTCGGCAATACTTAGAATATTGCCCGATAATTTGCCAATCTGTTGCTTGAGAAAATCATTCGGCTCGGTGCCATAAAAAAACGTGTCATCAGCGTAGCGTTCATTCCACATATCGTTCCCCCTTAGTTAGGCGGTTAATGTGCCATTACGGTAGTCTTGAACGGCTTGTTCAAGCTCAGCCTCGGTATTCATTACGAACGGGCCATATTGCGCAACTGGCTCGTTTAATGGCAAACCAGCGATGAATAATATACGTGCGTCGCTAGCCGACTGCAGTTTTAGGCCAGTGCCGTGGCTTAATAC
>CAZMQC010000258.1:0-1585 GCA_964568295.1 uncultured Spongiibacteraceae bacterium
CATTGGCGCGTGAGATTTTTATTCGCCAAGCTTTGGTAGAGGAGCAGCTCAATAGTAAAGCCGCGTTTTATTTGCATAATCGCCAACTGCGTAAAGAGGTTGAAAAGCTAGAAGAAAAGTCACGTCGGCGCGATTTGTTGGTCAGTGACGAAGCCATTTTTGACTTTTATCAACAGCGCCTACCGCAAGAGATTACCAATCAGGCGGCGTTAGAAAAATGGTTAGAACGTAGCCCAGATAAAAAGCAGTTATTTGCCAATAAAGCGCTGTTTAGCAGCAATACCGTAGATAATGACAACGCACAATTTCCTGAAAGTATGGTTTGGCAGGATAGCCGTTACAAACTGCGCTATCGTTTTGAACCGGGGCATAACGAAGATGGTGTGAGTGTTGATGTGCCAGTTGCTTTGCTAAACCGTGTGCCGCACTTTTTGTTTGAATGGCTAGTACCCGGTATGTTGCAAGAAAAGGTCGAAGCGGTGTTAAAAACTTTGCCTAAACAATACCGCAAACTGCTTGTGCCGATTCCTGATACTGCGCAGTTGTTAATGCCATTTTTACAAGCGCAAGATAAAGCGTTGGTTGTGGTGATTGGCGATGTGTTAAAGCTTGAAAAGCACATTCAAATCCCGTTAAATGCTTGGCAAACAGAGCAGTTGGACGCGTGGTATTGCATGAATATTCGCGTTTTAGATGAGCAAGGGCGTTTATTAGAACAATCGCGCGATTTAGCGTATTTGCTGAGCCGCTATGCGAGTCATGCTCAACAAGCATTAGCAAAAGAAAGTGTCGTCAGCCAAGAAAAACAGTTTTATAACGCATGGACGTTTGATGATTTACCTGAAAAACACTATTTTCAGCAGGGTAAAAACCGTTTGCTTGCTTATCCAGCGGTATCTGACGAAGGCGATAAAGTCAGCATTAAGTTGTGCGATTATCCGAGCGTGCAAAAGATGCAACATCGCCAAGGTTTGTTGCGTTTGGCAATACTAAGCCTACCGCAGCAAAGCAAATATCTGCGTAAAGAATTGTTAAAAGGCAATGCCTTGCAGCTCAAACTTGGCGGTGGTTTTGATAAAGAACGCTTGATAGAAGATGCGGTACTAGCGACGTTTAATCAGACCTTTTTTACTCAAGGGTTGGTGTGGACGAAAGCCGATTTTGAGGCGCGATTAAACCAACAAAAAAGCCAGTTAATTCATAATGGCTTGCAGTTGGAGAAAATTCTTATCGACATTATTGAGCACGATTATCAAGTGCGCAGTTTATTGGGTAAGGTTGCGCAATACGCGCTCGATGATGCCAAGGCGCAACGCGCGGCGCTGCTGACTGAGCATTTTGTTGCGACCACGCCGTATGAGCATTTGCAGCATCTTCCGCGTTATTTAAAAGCCTTGGCACATCGTTTAGATAAAATCGCCATGCAAGCGCCTAAAGATAAAGCGGCAACCGCAGAATTGCAGCAACTTACTCAGCGCATGGCGGAGAAATTGCAACAAGTACCGCAAGCGGCGAGTTTGGATGATATGGTGGAGTACCGCTGGTTGCTGGAAGAATACCGTGTTTCGTTATTTGCCCAACAACT
>CAZMQC010000259.1:0-1565 GCA_964568295.1 uncultured Spongiibacteraceae bacterium
TTCGCGGTAATCGAGAAAATACGGGTAGCATTAATAAAGCGCCAAGCCGCTTCTTTACCGCCTTTCACTTCAAACGATAACACCGCGCCAAACGCCGATTGCTGCTTTTGCGCTAAGGCATGTTGCGGGTGGCTAGTTAAGCCTGCGTAATAGACTTTTTCCACCAACGTTTGCTGTTCTAACCACTGCGCCAATTGCAGTGCGCTAGTGCAATGCGCTTGCATACGTAGCTTTAATGTTTCCAAGCCTTTTAAGAATACCCACGCATTGAACGGGCTCATGCTAGGGCCTGTGGTACGAATAAAACCTACAATCGCGTCAATATATTGATGATTGCCGCACACGACGCCGCCTAAGCAACGCCCTTGCCCGTCGATATATTTGGTGGCTGAATGCAAAACCAAATCCGCGCCTAGCTTTAATGGTTGTTGCAGAAACGGCGTGCAAAAACAGTTATCAACGACAAAAATCGCATTGGCTTGTTTAGCAATTTGCGCAATTGCTTCAATATCGATCAATTCCGCTAATGGATTAGACGGTGTTTCAGCAAAAAACATACGGGTGTTAGGCTTAACCGTTGCTTGCCACTGCGCACTGTCTTTACCGTCCACGTAGCTAATTTCAATACCAAGCTTGGCTAAATATTTATCTAACAAAGAAATCGTCGAACCAAAAACGCTATGCGAGCAGATAATATGGTCGCCTGATTTTAAGAGCGCCAAACAGGTGCTTAATATCGCTGCCATACCTGACGACGTAGCAACCGCTTGCTCTGCGCCTTCTAAAATCGCCATCTTTTCTTCAAACGTTCTAACGGTTGGATTGGTATAGCGTGAGTAAATATTGCTACCGGGAATTTCGCCAGAAAAACGCGCCGCCGCATCTTCGGCAGAATCAAACATAAAACTGGAAGTAAGGAACATCGCTTCGTTATGCTCACGCTCCTCGGTGCGCCGATAACCTACGCGAATCGCCTGTGTTTCTTGTTCTGCCGCCAATAAAATCGCTAGGCGCTCATCATCCGCAAACATGCTTTACCTTCTTCAAAAAACGTTTAATTAGTTACCGTTGTGCAAGCCAACCATGGACTCGTCCAAAGCGGCATTTTGATTATCATTAGCACGCGACAATTCCAATTCGGTTAAATACGTTTGATCAATATCGCCAGTTACGTATTGCCCGTCGAATACCGAGCAATCGAAATCGTCAATGGCTGAATTGCCATCTCGGCAGCTTTGTTTTAAATCGTCGATATTTTGGTAAATCAACCAGTCTGCGCCGATATACTCAGCCACTTCGTCCACCGTGCGCTGGTAAGCGATAAGGTCTTTAACGGTCGGCATATCAATGCCATACACATTCGGATAAATCACTTCGGGCGCTGCGGAAGCAAAATACACTTTATTCGCACCAGCATCGCGCGCCATTTGAATAATCTGCTTACAAGTTGTACCGCGAACAATCGAGTCATCAACCAATAAAACGTTTTTGCCTTTAAACTCTAAACCAATCGCGTTGAGTTTTTGGCGTACTGATTTTTTGCGCAGGCTCTGTCCCTGCATGAT
>CAZMQC010000260.1:0-1558 GCA_964568295.1 uncultured Spongiibacteraceae bacterium
TAACTATCTCGCGTCAAGTTTACCAAGCCTCAAATGGCGCATTTAACCCCTCGGTGGGGGCGCTGGTAAAACTTTGGGGCTTTGGGCCAAACAAACCGTTGGAGCGCTTTGATTCAGCGCCTAGCGATGATGAAATTGAGCAAGCCAAGCAGTTTATCAATTTTGCTAGCATTGAAAACCAAGGCCTAACCCTCTACAAAAAAGCACCGATTGACCTCGACTTTTCAGCCGTTGCCAAAGGTTATGGTGTTGATGCCTTAGCGGCTATTTTGCGCGCGCAGGGTATTAATAACTATATGGTTGAAATTGGTGGTGAAATTGCGACAAACGGCGTCAATCCTAAGCAGCAAGCTTGGCGAATTGGTATTGAATCGCCCGATAATATTAAAGGGCAAGTGTTGCGTGCCATTCAAGTGAACCAAGCAGCGATGGCAACCTCAGGCGATTATCGTAATTTTATTCAGATTGACGGCAAGCGCTTCTCGCATACCATCGACCCGCGCACGGGCAAGCCGATTACCCATCAACTCGCGTCTGTCACGGTTTTAGCTGAAAACGTCGCATTGGCTGACGCTTGGGCAACTGCGCTAACCGTGGTTGGCAAAGATGAAGCGTTAAAATTAGCGGAACAATATCATTTGCCCGTCTATCTAATATGGCATAATGAAACAGGTTTTGAGACGGCTTACAGCGCTTTGATGAAGCCGTATCTTTAATGGTTGCGCTGTTATGGCGCATCCCGACTAACAGGAGGCTGTTATGGAAATTTTATTCGCATTAGCGGTATTTGTATTTTTCTTTTTAGCAATGGGCGTTGGTGTAATGTTCAAACGCGGGCCGATTAAAGGGTCTTGCGGTGGCATTGGTGGAGCAAGCTGCCAATGTTCTTGCGCAACCGAAGAGCAAAGCTGCGAAACCAATAGCCAAGCGAATGCTTTGAGCTATAACGCTGCACAAAAATAGGTTTTTGTGAGCAAGCTTTCACTGCCTTTATGGGTTGGGCTGCGTTATACCCGCAGCCGTCAAAGTAGTCGTTTCTTGTCGCTATTGTCTTGGTTTTCTCTATTTGGCATGGCGATTGGTGTTGCTGCATTAATTGTAGTGATGTCGGTGATGAACGGCTTTCAAAAAGAAGTGCGTGACCGTTTATTGGATTTATTGGCGCACGGACAAATCGAACAACAGGACTATTCCGCCATTGAAAATTGGCAAAGTTTACAAAGCAAATTAACTCATCTTCCAATGATTAGCGCCAGCGCCCCGATGGTGGGCGGTGAAGCCATGATTTCGCGCGGTACGCAATTACGTGCCGCTGTTATTCAGGGTGTTGATGTCGAGCTGGAACAAACTATTAGCCCGATTGCCGAACGTATGATTATTGGCGACTGGCAAGCGCTTGATCAGCAGCCTTACGGCATTGTATTGGGCGATATGTTGGCGAAGTCTTTATACGTCGGTCTTGGTGACCAAGTGTTATTGACTCTGCCGCAAATTACCATCACCCCGTTTGGTGCCAAGCCACGTGTAAAGCAATTTGTGGTCACAGGCATTTTTCAGG
>CAZMQC010000261.1:0-1556 GCA_964568295.1 uncultured Spongiibacteraceae bacterium
AGCTCGCTCAGCGTGGATATGTCGCAAACCTATTTGGATTGGGCAGAGCGCAATTACAAGAAAAATCGTATTCATACCGCGCCCCACCAATTACTGCAAGCCGATGTTTTACAGTGGTTAGGTAAGCAGAAAAACAAAGCGCAATTTGATTTGATTTTCTTGGATCCACCGAGCTTTTCTAACTCTAAACGCATGGTTGATGTATTAGATGTACAGCGTGATCATGTTAAGCTGATTCAGCAATCTATGTTTTTGCTGGATAAAAACGGGGTATTAGTGTTTTCTAATAATCGCCGAGACTTTAAACTCGATCCCGTTTTGCAAGAGCAGTTCGTCGTGGAAAATATTACCGCAAAAACCATTGATAAAGATTTTCAGCGTAATCAAAAAATCCATAACTGCTGGCTCATTAAACACCGCCAGTAAATTGTTATAAGGAAAATAGTTGTGAAAACCTCTGTTGTATTAAGTACCGCAATCCGACCTAAACGTCATTTGAGCTTGTTATCTCACCGTGAAGTGGAAGGCTTAATGGCAACCAGCGAGGAGTTTTATAAGTTATTCCGTCAATGCGTATTGGCGGTGTTAAATTCAGGCGTAGTCACTGATGATGGCGCGGGTTTAATCGAAAAGTATAAAGAATTTGATTTGCGTCTTATTCAACAATCACGCGGTATCAAAATGGAATTATACAATGCGCCTGCCTCTGCGTTCGTGAATGGCGTGATGATTCAGGGCGTACAAGACCATGTGTTTTCGGCGTTGCGCGATATTATTTATTGGCAGCATGATCAAAAAGAATTTATGGAAAATGCTTGTCAGTGTACCGATGATATTACCGAGGCGGTTTTTCGTATTTTGCGTAATGCTGACGTTGTGCGCAGCAATGAAGCACCGAATACTGTGGTTTGCTGGGGCGGTCATGCGATTAGCCGTGAAGAATATGATTTCACCAAAAGCGTTGGTTATCACTTAGGCTTGCGCGGTATGAATATCGCAACGGGCTGTGGTGTGGGTGCGATGAAAGGGCCGATGAAGGGCGCGGCAGTAGGGCACGCTAAACAAAAATATACCAACAGTCGCTTTATTGGCATTACCGAGCCAGGCATTATTGCAGCCGAGCCGCCGAATGGCATTGTGAATGAGCTGGTTATTCTGCCTGACATTGAAAAACGCTTGGAAGCTTTTGTGCGTCTAGCTCATTGTATTGTGGTGTTTCCTGGCGGCCCGGGTACAGCAGAAGAAATCTTATATGTACTGAGTATTTTGATGCAGGAACGTAATCAAGACCAAGTGCTACGTTTGATTTTTGCCTGCGATAAACAGCACCGCGATTATTTTGATGCAATGGATAAGTTTTTGCGCAATTGTTTGGGTGATGAAGTAAGCCAGTATTACACCATTATGGATGAGGGAGCATCGCAAGTAGCAGAAACCGTGCGTCAAGAAGTGCAGAAAGTGCAGCGTTTCCGCCTTAGTACACAAGAATCTTACGGTTATAACTGGCAATTGCATATTCCTTATCAGTTACAACAGCCGTTTCAACCAAACCATGA
>CAZMQC010000262.1:0-1555 GCA_964568295.1 uncultured Spongiibacteraceae bacterium
GCAAAAATTACCGGTAAATCTTCGCGTGTTGATGGGCGTTTGCGTATTGAAAGCATGAATGCGGAAATTCATTTAGCCAATGATGAAGCTGAATTACCAAGTTTAGAAAAAGCTTTGTCGCAATTTGAAAACTTTTGTACTGTCACACAAAGTGTGCGCCATGGTATTCAGGTGAATACCACGGTTTATAGCAAAGACGGCAAAGTATTGCATCAAGCCAACTAAGCGCTGTAGCCGCTTTCTTTTGACAAGAGGGCGGCCACTTCTGAACCGATAACGCTAAGACTTCCTCCATGACATCCGTTAAATTATCTAAATGGCAGCTGGTACTTATTGTTCTGCTTGCGGTATTGCTATTATTGCCTAGCTTAAAGACGGGTTTAATTGCGGATGATGTTTGGCACGCTTTATGGATGCAGGATATTGAACAAAATCCTGCGCAAAGCACTGCGTCGATTAAAGGCTTGTTTTCTTTTGCCAGTCCTGATGCGGCAGCAAGGCAATATTTAATTGAACGAGGCGGGCTACCTTGGTGGGCGGCAGATAATTTAACGGTAAATTTTTGGCGGCCGTTGGCGGAGTTGAGCCATTGGGATTATCGTTATTTGCTCGATAAACCGATCTGGCTGCATGTGCATAGCCTGCTTTGGTATATCGGTTTGCTGCTGTTATTAGCGGCGTTTTACCAACGGATTTTGCCAAAAAAAAGCTTAGTGGTTTATGCCTTGTTAGTGGTGGTAACTGAGCCGTTTCATGCTTTATCGGTTACATGGCTAGCCAATCGCAATATTATTATGGCGGGCTGTTTTGTTTTGGCGAGTTTGATTTTCTACCATGACTATCGAAAAACTGCTCAGAGATGGCGGATTTTTGCTGCATTATTTAGCTATTTACTGGCGTTACTGTGCTCTGAAGCGGCAACTTCTGCGTTGGCAATATTAATCGCTTATGCCTTATTCTTAGATAAGCAGCCACGGCGTTTTTCTCCTGTTATCGGCTATTTCATTTTAAGTGTTGTATGGTTTATTGCTTATAAATTGATGGGCTACGGTGCATCGGGTGATGCCACCATGTATGTTGACCCAGTGGGGCAACCACAAGCGTTTATAGGTCAGTTTTTTCAGCGTATTCCAATTGCGTTTGCCATGCAGCTCTTGGTTTATCCCAAGTTGTTTCCAGAAATATTTACCCAGACGGCTTTGGTATATATTGGACTTGCTTTGTTTGGTTTGGCGGTGGGAGTGGCGGCTTATTGCAGACATCGCTTATTAGCGTTTTGTTTGACGGCGTTTGTAATTTGTATTGTGCCGTTGGCTTCGGCGCTGTTGCATGAGCGCAACTTTATTTTTGTCTCAATTGTGTTAGCGCCTATTGTTGCCTTATTACTAGATTATCTATGGCAAAAGAAAGGTGTGTCGTTTAAAACAGGTTATGCCTTGTTGCTCGGTTTTAAAGTTATTTTATCGAGCTTGTTAGTGGTATTAGCCATTGCTTACTTTGCTTTCTTCATTAACGGCCAAATTCAAAAAACGATTCAGTCATTACCCGATTCTGT
>CAZMQC010000263.1:0-1555 GCA_964568295.1 uncultured Spongiibacteraceae bacterium
GATGGTTCGGTCGATGAAATTTTATCGACGCTGCTAATTAATGAAGAAGAATGAGAGTTGCTGTTTAAATAACGTAGCTAACTTGATTGAGATAAAGCGAGGTTTTTTATGTCAACGTCGGATTTTCAAACGCTCAAGAATATTCAACGCGTTTTGTACGCTTGTTTGGTTTTGCTGATATTAGCCGCTGCTTTTGCCTTGTTGGGCAATGTATTGCACTACTTCTTTGCTGTAGTGGTTGCCATCATTTTATTTATGTTTCACTGGTTTACCCGCAATAATCCTAAAACGGCAAAATGGCGTAAGGTTTTCTCCATGGTGGTACCGGTTTTGACCGTATTAGCGCCGTTGCTGTATTTGGTGAAAATTCTGTTTTTTAGTGGCAGTGTGGCTAAGTGGCTAGTATTTATTAATTTTACTAGCGTGGTTTTGCCGATGTTATTGTTGATGTATGCAATTTATCGTCTGCAAAAAATGATTGAACAACTCTAATTAGAAGTATTTGCTGTGTTTTGGATTATTATTTTAAGTATTACCGCCTTAGCGATTTTGTTTTTATTGTGGCTATTTAAGCGCGACATTAGTGCCACTAGCGACAGCGAAAGCCTGCGCTTAAAACGTAACGTTGAATTGTACCAAGCGCGTTTGCAACGTGCGCAAGACGACTTTAACAAAGGCTTTATTGACGAACCTGAATGGCAGCAAATCCAAACAGAATTTGCCCGTCAATTATTAGCTGATACCCAACACTTACAAAGCGCGCCCAGCCAATCAGAGCAACGCAAAAAATGGCTGCTGTTGTTTGTGCCGATGCCTTTATTAGCGATTAGCTTGTATTTTTCGATTGGCGCGTGGCCCGATTGGCAAATTACCCAACAAATTAATCAGCTAGGGCAAAGTAGTTCGCAGCAAGAATATAATCAGCGTTATGAGCAACTGCATGAGACGATGGCGAAGCGTTTGCAGCAAAAGCCAGAGCAGCTAAGCTACCGTTTTATGTTGGCAGATTACGCCATGAGCAAGCAAGATTTTGCAGCAGCGGCAATGCACTACGGCATTGTGGCTGAATTAATGCCCGACGATGATGAAGTGTTGGCTCGTTTTGCCCAAGCAGAATATTTTAGAAATGACCGCCAGCTTAATGCAACCGTGGCGCAAGCGATGGATAAGGCATTGAGTATTAATCCTGCCAACCGCACGGTATTGGGTTTACAGGGAATTTACTCGATTGAAGCGGGCGATTTTACTACCGCGTTAACCGCTTGGCAGCGTTTGCTAAGCACTTTGCCGCCTGACTCGCCAGATGCCGATATTATTCGCCAAGGTATTGCCAATATTCGCGAAAGAATGGGGGATGAAGGTCAAACCGATGAAGCTGAACAACAAGCTTTGCAAAGTATTGCGGTAAACGTTGAGCTAGATAGTAGCCTAGCTGATTTGCCTAGCGATTTAGTGGTGTTCGTGTATGCCCGCGCAGCGCAAGGTCCAGCCATTCCTCTAGCGGCGGAACGCCTACAATTAGGGCAATTACCTATCAGCGTTACGTTGGACGATA
>CAZMQC010000264.1:0-1547 GCA_964568295.1 uncultured Spongiibacteraceae bacterium
AAACCGATCAAGCTCACGGTGGGCTGTTGTTGGTGTGCTTCAATCTGTTCAATAAACTGCTCTAATTCGTCATCATCGCTACTTGCTTCGGCAGCTAAAATGTTTTCTTCTGCCAAGTTAGGTAAATTGACCTCAACACTTGCTTCTTCCCCATCCTTTTGAAAAAACGCTCGCCATAAATGCGTATTGATATGTAGGTAACGACCTTTTACTAGAGTAATTGTGCCTGCAACTTCGTGAAAACCATTAATCGCGTTGCCCGCTTGAATAACAATTGCTTGCGCTTGTTCTTTGTTGTCTATTTTTTGCAACCAAGCTTCATGGAATAATAAGCGGTGTCGTCCCGCTCTTTTTATGCTGTTCGCTGCACGAGTAAGCTGGCGAGTTTCTGCACCTAGTAAAGGCAAATAATGACTTGCTGCATCGGTCGCAAGGTTTTCTGAGTTGTTGGAAAGCTCAGGATAGGCTTGTTGGATCGTAATAGGCTTTAAAAACAAAGGCGTAGTTGGCGCTTCTAGGTTTACCTTATTTGGCCAATTTTCTTCATTTTTATAGACATTTAACTCATTGGTAAAAATAATTAATTCCACCGTATAAAAATCGTTTGCCAATGCCTTTGACGCGATTAACGGTAGTATTAAAAGCAAAAGAATATTGTTTAACCATTTCATGCCGCTTTACCTGTTAAAGCACTGATTAATTGATCCATAACCGCAATACGTTGTTCTGCGGTGTCGGTATTTTGTTTGAAGCGTAACATGGTTGAGCCTTCTAAGCGATAAACAGCTGGTGAAGATTGCACTAACTGCACTAAACGCATGGGGTCGATATTGGGTTTATCAGAGAACTCAATTTTGCCGCCCGCCGTACCCACATCAATTTTAATAATACCAAGCGATTCAATGCGCAACTTTAAGCCTGTAATAGCAAACAGATTTTTCGCTTGTTGTGGCAACAGACCAAACCGGTCGATGATTTCCATGCGATGTTCGTCTAATGCTTGTTGCGTTTGGCAGTTGGCAATACTTTTGTAGAGGTTTAACCGTGTTTCCACATCAGGAATATAATCGGTTGGAATAATCGCTGGAATATTGAGATTAATCTCTACGCCTTTTTGCAACGGGTTTTGCAAATCGGGCTTTTCACCGCGTTGAATTTGTTTGACCGCGCGATCCAAAATTTCCATGTATAAGCTAAAACCTAGGGTTTGAATTTGCCCGCTTTGTTCATCGCCAAGCAATTCACCCGCGCCACGAATTTCTAGGTCGTGGGTTGCTAGCATAAAGCCCGCGCCTAAATCGCTGGCTTCGGTAATGGCTTCCAAGCGTTTTTCTGCATCTTTGGTGATTTTTTTATGCGCGGGGGTGAGCAGGTAAGCATAGGCTTGGTGATGAGAGCGGCCAACGCGTCCGCGTAATTGATGCAATTGCGCTAAGCCGAACATATCTGCACGTTCGATAATAATAGTATTGGCGCTAGGCACATCAATACCCGTTTCGATAATGGTGGTACATAGCAAGATATTAAAGCGCTTATGATAAAAATCA
>CAZMQC010000265.1:0-1527 GCA_964568295.1 uncultured Spongiibacteraceae bacterium
AATATGCCGTAAGCAAAAATATTAGACTGAAAAAACAGCCTTTAAGTTTTGCCGAGCGCATTAATGAGCGATTTAAAGCGCTAGATGCCGATGATTTGGTATTACCTGCGCGACAAGCCAGTAGAGAATTACCCGAGATTTAATCATGGCAAGTTTCCTACTTGATACCAATGTTATTTCGGAATTAATGAAAGCATCGCCTAGTTCATCTGTTCTTGACTGGTTTCAGCAAAATCAGCAAGCAACGTTTTTCACATCTGTTATAACCCAAGCTGAA
This sequence comes from uncultured Spongiibacteraceae bacterium, assembly GCA_964568295.1. Lineage (GTDB taxonomy): Bacteria > Pseudomonadota > Gammaproteobacteria > Pseudomonadales > DT-91 > DATCSZ01. The sequence continues at coordinate 278 of CAZMQC010000265.1, forward strand.
ATCTATACGGGCATTGCTTATTTGCCTGACAGTAAGCGCAAACAACAATTAGCTGTTGCCGCAGAAGCGCTTTTTACAGAAGATTTCTCTCAACGTGTTTTGTCGTTTTCGGGCGAAAGTATCACCATTTATGCTTTACTTCGAGCAGATTATCGCTCCAAAGGACGCGCAATAACCAGTGAGGACGCAATGATTGCTGCTATTGCCAAAGCCTCTCGTTTGCCATTAGTCACTCGCAATACAAAAGATTTTGTGTTTGTTGAAGGAATTACACTCGTTAATCCTTTTTAGCTAGGCTTGCACAACAACTTTAACCGTCCTGCAATTTCCATTATTTAACCGCTAAATTATTACCGTGGGCGTAAAATGGCGCTTTCCTGAGGGCTTTCTATGTCAACGCAGCAGCGCACTTTACTGGCGCTTTTCTTCTTGGTATTTATTTGGGCGTATAGCTGGATTATCATGAAGCAAATGATGCTTTATGCCGATCCGTTTGATTTTGCCGCACTGCGTTATTTAGGCGGTGCGTTGGTTTTGTTTGTTATTTTAGTGATTACCAAAAGGCCGTTAGCGCCGCCGCCTGTATTACCAACTTTTTTGATTGGTTTGGCGCAAACCGCTGCGTTTCAAGGGTTTGCACAAACCGCGTTAATCACGGGTGGCGCGGGTAAAGTGGCGCTATTTTGCTACACCATGCCGTTTTGGACGGTGTTATTGGCTTGGTGGTGGCTGCATGAAAAACCCAGTAAAGCTCACTTTATTGGCATTTTAACTGCGGCTTTAGGATTATTGCTGATTATCGCGCCTTGGCAGGGCTTAGCGAGTAGCTTGAGTGCGGCATTAGCAATATTAGGCGGTTTGGCGTGGGCGATTGGTATGGTTTTATCGAAAAAACTGTTTCAACAACAAAGCTTATCGTTGTTAAATTTCACCGCTTGGCAAATGTTATTTGGCGCGTTGATTTTGTCCGCCATTGCTTATTTTGTGCCATCAAAACCGGTGCAATGGACATCGGAGTTTATCTGGGGCTTAGCTTATAGCGTGATTTTGGCTTCGAGTATTGCCTGGATTTTATGGCAAATCGTGATACGCAATTTGCCAACCACCGTCGCCGGCCTATCAAGCTTACTGGTGCCGCTAGGGGCGATTGGCTTGGCCTGGTTATTATTGGGTGAACAACCAAGCTTGCTGGAAGGTGTTGGGATTGTGCTGATTATGAGCGGGTTGCTAGTGATACGTCCTCGCAAGCA
>CAZMQC010000266.1:0-1504 GCA_964568295.1 uncultured Spongiibacteraceae bacterium
TTGGCGGCTTACTGCTATCTACGGTGTTAACCCTGATTATCGTACCAGTGCTGTATCAGTTTTTTAGTCAATTAGAAAATAAAGAAGCCTAATCGCCTAGCACATGCAATGGATTGCATGTATATAAGACGAAATCAATTTTATAAATCGGCTCTACATCATTAACGGGGGACAACGGCATTCATTAAAATGATTTTGCGAAGTCAATTTAATGGAGAACACCGATGTCCCACGCAGAAGCCATTATAGGCATACCAGGCCTAGTTGTTGAACACGTTGAGCGTAAAAAAGGTATTGCTGTTTGGGCAAAACCCAGCGAGCGTCCCAGCTGTAAGTATTGCCAAAACGATCAGCTCACCATCAAGGCCACTTACCAAAGAAAGGTCAAACATACACGCCAAGGCAATCAGATTATGATGCTACACCTTCGCGTGCCCAAGTATTATTGCAAGGCTTGCAAGCGTTATTTTAGGCATTGCTTTACAGGCATCCGTCCGCGTTATCGCGCATCAGAAGCTTATCGTTTAGAAGTATTCGAGGCGCATGATGGCGGTGTAACGCAACGTAAGCTATCAAAGACCCACAACATTAGCCCGTCAACGGTTGAGCGCTGGTATCACCATCACGTTAGCCTTAAGCATTCAGAGATGAAGCGACGTGCTTGTCCTCGAATACTGGGCATTGATGAGCATTTTTTCTCTCGGCGTAAAGGTTTTGCTACCACCTTTGTCGATTTGCGCAACCATAAAGTCTTTGATATCAAACTGGGTCGCTTTGCCTTGAGTTTGAAGCCCTATTTACAAAGCTTAGAAGAGCGCGACAAAGTGAAGGTGATGGTCATGGATTTGTCAGACACTTACCGAAGTATTGCTAAACAACACTTTCCAAATGCTATTATCGTTGCTGATCGTTTTCATGTGGTGAGATTGATCAACCATCACTTTTTAAAACTGTGGTCACAGCATGATGAAATCGGCCGTAAAAACCGTGGTTTAATCAGCTTAATGCGTCGCCATGAATGGAATTTGAGAGAAGAGCAGCGGGTTAATCTGATGTCTTATTTATCGAATTATCCTGTGCTAAAAATGCTCTACCACATCAAACAAAAACTGATGCGCTTTATTTTATTGAAAGCAATCAATGCTAAAAAAGCTAAAGAGAAATTACCGCCATTTCTCGCTTTAATTGATCAACTTCATAACAGCCCCTTGCGTACATTAGCTAAAACGCTAACACGTTGGCTTGAGCCGATTGTTGCTATGTGGCGCTTTAGCAAAAGCAATGGCATTACTGAAGGCTTTCACAACAAGATGGAAATGATGTCAAGACGAGCGTATGGATTCAGAAATTTTGAAAATTATCGCTTAAGAGTGCTGACACATTGTGGCTGGGATGGAATAATTAACCGTACACCAATGGGTGCCTATCCCCCGTTAATCGGGTAGAGCCCTGGTATTGCGCTATACCAATACCGTTGTTCACAAAAACTAACGGCGTTATTCTA